>SVSW01000042.1 GCA_015064095.1 Oscillospiraceae bacterium
TACCACCGCTTTTTATAAAAGTAAAAAATCCTGAAATTCAAAAAGAAATCGGCGAAATAAATATTCTTAAGGCAAACTTGTTTTCTTGGCAAATAGGCGTTACTCTTGAACAAAATATACACCTTATTATTTGTTTGACGCTATTGTTTTTAGCACTTGTCTTTTTGACAGTTGGGTTAATATGTCATTGTAAAAGAAGAAATAATGAATAAAAAATACTTTTTGTCCCACACACTTGCCCTAAAAACGAGATTTAGTCCCACACATACAAAAACAGAGGCACATGTTGTGCCTCTGTTTTTTTGCATAAAACTTCCATATATGGTGCATACTTTCTTTACAACCAGAAAGGAGAGCACAAATGGTACTCACACAAAAAGAAACAAGCCTTTTAAACGATCTCAAATCACAGGAGCAGCTTTGTATTGAAAAATATCAAAAATATCAAGCTGACGCGCACGACCCCGCACTCAAAAATCTTTTCGGCAACATTCTCTCGGCAGAACAGAGCCATCTTAAAACGGTAAATGAAATTTTGGGCGGAACGAACGTTTCAACGGGAACCGCGCCCACTGCGGCCTCGCAGACCTATACGGGCTCGCCCTCGATGTGTACGGCCGAGGAAAAGCAGGCAGACGGATATCTTTGCCGCGACGCACTTGCGATGGAAAAGCACGTATCAAGCGTATATGACATCAGCATTTTTGAGTTTTCGAACCCCACATTGCGCGACACGCTCGCCCACATTCAAAAGGAAGAGCAGAACCACGGTCAGCAGCTCTACGGCTACCTTTCGGTAAACGGTATGTATTCATAAATCAGGCGGCTTACAAAGCCGCCTTTTTCTTTTTTCTGTTTACTTTGCTCCGAAACTGTGTTATACTTAATGTAACAAAATATTAAGGAGAACCGTATGTCTGAATTTTTGGCATCATTAAATCCCGTGCTCGTGTGCCTTATCGTTTGCACGGCAAAGATAGTTGAGATCACGATACAGTCACTCAAAACCTGTATGATGGTAAAGGGTCAACGCATAAAAGCGGCGGGGCTCGGCTTTGTCGAGTGCGTTATTTGGGGACTTGTCATATCCACCATTATCGGCACGCTCGGCGATAATCTTTTCCTTTTGCTCTTTTACTGCGTCGGTTATGCGACGGGTCTTTTCCTCGGCTCGACGATCGAGGGCAAGCTTGCGCTCGGAACGTCTAACCTTGAGATAATCGCAAACGACGAAAACACGGAAAAGATACGCGAATATCTCAAAGAAAGAAATATGGGCTTCACCGTTTTTGACGGAAAGGGCTCAACCGATAAAATGAATATGATATTTATCGTGCTTTCGCGCCGCGAGGCGGGTCGGGTGCTGAAAGAGATCCGCCGTCTTTGCGAAAACAAAATATTCGTCGTAGCCTCCGAGGTCAGCAAATACGCGGGCGGATACGGCATGGTCAAGTAAGGCTTGACGAAGAAAACGAAGAATGATATAATGTATTCAATGATCATCAAGGAGATTTTTTATGAGCAGCTTTGAGAATTTAAGAATTGTTGATAATTTTTATCAGACCTCACTGTTTTTCCCGATGCCGACGGTCATCATAAGCACGCTTTGCGAGGACGGAACGACCAATCTCGGCCCGTATTCGCTTATTCAGCCGTATTACGTTGCAGGCAAGGACTACTATGCAATGCTGCTCTGTTGCAGAAATTCGTCCAATACGGCGCAAAATATCCTTCGCAACGGAAAGTGCGCGCTTAATTTTATAAACGACGATCCGAAATCGTTTGCAGAAGCCGTGAAGCTTTCTTGGCCGGGTGACAAGCCGTCCGAAAAGATGCCTCGGTGCAAATTCAAGCTTGAAAAGAGCATGATCGAGGAGGAGAACCCCGATGATATAAGACCGATGGTTCTCACTGACGCAATAGAAGCAATAGAATGCACATGGGTGCGCGAGCTTGACGGCGCAGACAAGGATCAGCCGGGCGAGCTTAACGGTTATGAAGGACCGTACCACGATTTCAACGGTATTACGAGCAAGTTCGGTGCGCATTTCATACTTAAAATCGACAAAATAATAATGAAGAAAAAGTATCGCGATGCGATCATTAACGGTGTCAGCGCAAAGGATTTTCCGCCGCTTCCGGTTGATTACGGATACCGCGACAGTAAAAATTTCTGGTTCCACAGAAAGCGCAAGATGCGCGCAGAGCTGCTTCAGGTGAGAAACGCATCGCTTGAATCGGTGCGCTATGCGGCGGACAGAGTTGACGATAAGATCAAATTTACAGATGAGGCACTTATGACAGTGCTTGCCGTTCCGCGCGTTTTTCTGCCTCTCGTGCTTCGCGGCTGCGTTGACTGGGCGCGTGAAAACAGCGTCGAGCTGATCACAGAGGAGCACATGAAGATAATTAACGACAAGCGCGCCAAAGAAAAATCTAAGAAATAAAGGAATTTAAGATGTATCCCACAATACTTGGTATGCCGTCATATATAGTTTTGGCGGTCGTCGGATTCATCGCCGCGTTCCTCACGGCCTTCTTCCGACGCAAAAATTACAACTTTACCCCGATGGACATAGTTTCAATGCTATGTCTTGGAATTGCGGGACTTTTGATCGGTGCAAAGCTGCTCTTTATCGTCACCATGATCCCCGAGATCGTTCAAAATTTCGGCTGGGAGATCATTGAAAAGCGCGTGATAAACGGAGGACTTGTGTTCTACGGCGGTCTTATCGGCGCTATGATCGGTATTAAAATTCTTGCGAAGACGATGAAGCGCGATCCAAACGAAATGATGAACTTCGTTATACCTTGCTTTGCGGCGTTTCACTTTTTCGGAAGAATAGGCTGCTTCCTTGAAGGCTGCTGCCACGGTGTTGCGTGGGCGAACGGCTTTGAGTGTGATGCGGATTTTATGTGCTTCCCGATACAGCTTGTCGAGGCGGCGGGAATTGCCGTCATATTTGCTGTTCTGCTTTACCTTGAAGGCTATGGCAAAAAGACCGATCGGCGCGTGCCGCTCGTACATATTTATTTCGTGCTTTACGGTGTGCTTCGGTTCATAGACGAGATCTGGCGCGGAGACGTGCTTCGCGGTGTGACCGAGATCAGACTTGATTATTTTACGTCGGCAGAGAATAGCGCGTCACTTGCCTTCTCGCTTTCGACCTCGCAGATCATATCCCTGATCTTGATAATCTATTCGGGCACCAAGCTTTATAAGATGTACCGCAAAAAGCAATAAAAAAAGAAAGCTCGCAGAAGAAGGATCTCTGCGAGCTTTTATTATCTGTGAAAGATGGGCTTTCGGTTTTCAAACGTGCAAACGTACCCGAATATCTCTCGTGCAAGCGCTTCGGCCACGTCCGTGTATTGACCGACGCGCGATGCATCGTGCGCATCGGAGCCAACGGTCACGATCCTGCCGCCCAGCTCGTAAAATCGCAAAAGGATATCCCGATCGGGAAGAAAATGTCCTATGCGGTCAACACCGCTTGTGTTGATCTCAAGTCCCATATCTTTTTTGACGATCTCAGAAAGTATCTCATCAAAAAGCTCGGGGAAATCTTCATATAAAAGCGGCTTTTTTATCGGATTGATAGGGGATTTGCAAACGTAGTTTACGTGACCGATCACATCAAATGATCTTGGCTTGCAAAGGCGCAAGCAGTCAAGCTCATAGCTCAAATATCTTTCGTAGGGATCGCCCGGGACTTCCCAATATTCAGGGAAGTAGGGTTCAATGTCGTAAACGTAATGTAAAGACCCAATGATAAAATCGGGCTTCAGCTCGCTTGCGACCTTTTCAAGCTCGTGCTGAGTCCATGTGGAGAATCCGAACTCAATGCCGCGGCGGATCTTGAGTTTATCGGAGCCCAAGCCGTCGAAATTTTCTCTATATTGGTCAAACGAAAACAGCGGATCGCTTGTGCCGATTGTGGATCTGAAATCGTAGTGATCGGTAAAAGCGATCTCGGAAAGACCGAGCGCCTCGGCGGCGGCGACCATTTTTTTTGCGCTCTCCTCGGAATCGTGAGAGAGTGAGCAGTGCATATGAAAATCGAACATTTTATTTTCCTTTGGTTTTTTTCTTTTTCTTGGCTGAAAAGCCGAACGAGCCGAGCCTTTTGCCGAGCACGTAATAATCGCCGTGAGCATATGCTATCAGCTTGGCCTTATCCATTCGGATCTTGCCGTCCCCATCGATAAATTCCTCGCGTACGTTGACGGCGAGGATATCGGCGATGAACATATCGTGCGTTCCGAGAGGGACTATGTCGCGAACGCGGCACTCGATCGATATCGGGGCTTCGGCGATCATGGGGCAGGCGACCTCTGTCGCAGCTTCCTTTGTCAGATTACACTTCTTGAATTTATCGACCTTCGCGCCCGTATAAATACCGCAATAATCCGTTGCCCGTGCCAGCTCCTCTGAGGCGAGGTTTATGACGAATTCGCGTTTTTCCTTTAATATTTCGTAAGAATGGCGGGAAGGACGCACGGAAACATATGTGACGGGCGGATTTGAATTAAGGATTCCCGTCCATGCAACAGTTATGATATTGGCGTTTTCCATGTCACCGCAGCTGACCATAACAGGCGGCACGGGGGCGAGCAGAGTGCTGCCCTTAAAGCTCTTTTTTGCCATCGTTTTGCTCCTTTTTCAGTGAATCGCGGATCTCGCGCAAGATCTCAGCCTGCTCGCGTGCATTTTCGTAAAACAGGCGGCGCGCCTCTTCGTCAGCCTCCTCTTTTGCCTTGATCGCGGCTGCCTCGGCGGCGGCTTCTGCCTTTTTCTGTTCCTCCTCGGCTTTCTTTTTGGCTTCCTCCGCCTTTTTCTTTGCTTCCTCGCGGCGGTTGACGATCTTGACGGCTCTCATATATATTCTAAGCGTGACGAACACGGAAAGTGCAACAATTAAAAAATTTATGACGGTTTGGATAAAAGAGCCGTATTTTATGGAGATCTCTGCAACGGCTTCGGCGGGTTCCGTTTCTTCCCCCGCTTTGCGCAGAATCCATTTAAGCTCGGAAAGGTCAACGGTGCTGCCGATGATAAAAGTTGTCACCGGTGTGATGATAAATTCAACAAGCCCCTTGACTATCGCGTTAAAGGTCGTGCCCATGACCATAGCAACGGCAAGCTCGATGATATTGCCCTTAGTTATGAATTTTTTAAATTCAGAACCGAATTTTTTTGAGCTTTTGCGTATTTTTTTTGTGAGCTTGTCCTCGTATTTGTGTATTTTTTCAATGGAACCGTTAACTTTTTTCTTCATAAAAATCTCCGTATGCATACTAAACCATATTTTACCCCAAAAACGCTTTAATGTCAACAAAAAAATAACAAATAAAGGAACGCATTATATCGCGTCGATAGCTAAAAATAAAAGTGGGTGTAAAAGCCCGAAAGATTTAAATAAATTTGGAGTTTATTATGATAATGGACAGAATCGCGCTGCTTTTAACAATAGTCGGCGCATTAAACTGGGGCAGCATCGGGCTTTTCAGATTTGACATTGTCGCGTGGATATTCGGCGGTCAGGCAGCGCTTGGCAGCCGCGTGGTCTACACGATCGTTGCACTTGCCGGTGTTTGGTGCATCTCGCTCCTTTTCCGCGCACGGGAAAAATACCGTTCGCTTGACGAATAAAAAATACCGCCGCGGCGCAAGCCGCGGCGACTTTTATTGCTCGTTTATCTTTTGCTCTCTGTAAGCACTCGGCGCCATTCCGTAGCGCTTTGAAAACACCTTGGAGAAATAGCACTGATCGGGGAAGCCGCAAAGAGATGCGATCTCTCCGATCGGATAATGGCTGTCCGAGAGCAGCTCACATGACTTTGAAAGACGCAGCTCCGAAAGATATTTGTAGACCGTGACACCGTATGCTTTTTTGTAGGAGGTCAAAAGGGTGGTCTTGCTGCAGTTGAAGGTCTCACAGAGGCGGTCAAGAGAGATGTTCTCGGAGAAATGCGAATTGAGATATAGCTTTATAAGCTCGGCAAGGTCTTGCCCGAACACCTGCATAATATTTGAGAGCGTTATATATTGCGCCAAAACAGTCATAATGTTTACATATGATTCTATCATATCACGGTCATGTATCGGTATGCGCCCGATAAGAGGCGCAAGCTCCTCCGAGGGGGTGAACTCGTGTGCGTTTGCCTCAATGAGCTCGGCAGATGCACCATCGGACGCTCGAACCTGACCCATCATAAGATATCCCGAAAGTACGCCGTAATGATAGATGGGGCTAACAGCCTCAATAAGCCCGAAATGACAGGTGTAAAGATAAGTTTTTCCGGTTTCACGCACGCGCACAAAAGCCTCTTTGTCGCAGCGGTTGCAGAATTCAAGCGCACGGGGATCTTTTTGCACGCAAGAGCAAAATTCAAGCTTTGTTTCGGGATATGCGATTATCTCACGAAAATCCGTGCTGAAAAGAGAAATACGAAATCCGGAAACACGGTGAAGCTCTTTTATGATGCCGAACAGCTTATCCTGGTTTTTCACTGCTACCTCCAAACAATAACATGACGCGCGCTTAATATTTCGTATGTATTTTATCGCAAAAAAGTTATTTTGTCAATAAAAGAGCATAAAAAAAGAGACGAAATGTCTCTTTTTTTACATAGAAGCCGAAAGTATTTCGGGATATTTGTCGAGCAGCTCCATCATCTTTTCGGGACTCATAACTCCGGTCGATTTGACTGTTATTTGAAGCATGCGGCGGCCGTTTTCCTCGCGATAAACTTTGGTGCCGACAACAAGCCCCCATTCGGAGCGCAGCTTTTCCTTAACGACGGCGCGCGAATCGGGATTGTCGATCATAATGATCTTTATCTCGTTTGAGTTGTGAGCGTCGTTGCCGACGGGGAATTTATGTAGAACGATCTGGACGACGATCATAAACGCGGTGGTAAATCCGCCGATTATATACATACCTGCGCCGAAAGACATTCCGATGGCGGCAACAGCCCAAATTCCGGCAGCGGTCGTAATACCGCGAACGACGTTTCCGTTTTTAAATATAACACCTGCGCCGAGGAAACCGATACCGCTGACGATCTGTGCGGCAAGGCGCGCAGGATCTCCGAGCCCCAATTCCTCGAAGCCGTGCTTTGAAAGCACCATAATGAGAGCAGATGCGATGGCAACGACGCAGTGCGTACGCAGACCCGCCTCTTTTAAGCGCTTGGAACGTTCAAGTCCGATAAGCGCACCGCAAATACCTGCGGCGAGGATACGAAGCATCAGCTCAAGAAGCAAAGGCCAAGGCATAATGCTTTGATCAATTTCCCAAAAACTCATTATATATCTCCTTTGATTGTTTCTGTATTACCATTATATCACAGATCTTTGTAAAATTCAACAATAAAAGAAAAATAATGCAAAAGCCCCCACTCAAGTGGGGGCTTTCGCATTATTTTCTCGGTTTGATCTTATCAAATGAGGGGTTGCAAGCGTAAAAATTCTTCGAATCGAGATTATCCTGTGCTATGCGCAGAGCATCGCCGAAGCGCTGATAGTGAACGATCTCGCGAGCGCGTAAAAATCTTATGGCGTCGTTTACGTCGGGGTCGTCGGAAAGGCGCAAGATATTATCATAGGTCGTGCGCGCTTTTTGTTCGGCGGCAAGGTCTTCGTTCAGATCTGTCAGAATATCGCCTTTAACGCCGATATATTTTGCGTCCCACGGCACGCCTGCGGCGGCAACGGGGTAAATGCCTGTCGTGTGGTCGACGAAATATGTTGCAAAGGGCTGTTCTTGATCT
>SVSW01000006.1 GCA_015064095.1 Oscillospiraceae bacterium
TGAGTATAAAGGCAAACGCCATGGACAAAACAGGACCGACTCTCGATGCAAGATACAGCTGAAAAAGCGCCATTACGACCATAGTCGGCACGCCGCCGAGTATATCTATTACGCGCTCCATGATAAGATCAAAGGTGCCGCCGTAGTATCCCTCAAGCGCGCCGATGATCGCACCGATAAAAAGATTAACGGCAGAAATGCAAATGGCGAATAAAAGAGAAAATCCGGCGGCAGATGCAAGACGTGACAGTATATCCTGGCCGACCTCGGTCGTGCCGAAAAGGAATGACGGCTCAAAACCGTAGCGATATATAAAATAATTGTATTTGTAAGCGCGAACGGTGTAGCTCTTTGAGGTGGCAGTTCCGCCTACCTTTGCATAGCGGTATGAGCCGTCGTCGCCGTCGATCCGCAAGGAATCATAGCCGTCCTCGGGACCCGAAGAAAGATACGATGTTTTAATCTCACCGTTTGAATATAAAGGAGCGCCGGTTTTTGTTGCGTGATAATATATATTTGCATCGCTTTCGTGCTGGGAGGGGATATTGCCGTAATCCACGGCAGGATAGATCACCTGAAGACCGCTTTCGTTTTGCCACGCCTGAATATCAAGAAATTCCTCCTCGGTCAAAACGAGAAATGTCATACCGTTTCCTGTGTATGAATCGAATTTAACATCATAATAAAGAGTCGATGATGGCGAGCCTTCGCTTTTATATCCTTCCCGATAAACCTCAGTAATGACAGAGGAACCGGTTTCAGCTTCAAAAGCGCGCCAATAGTTGTAGCTGTCGCGGTTTAATGTTTTCTTCGACGTGCCGTCCCAAATCCCGAGAGGTGAAAAAAGCTTGCTTTTCGGCAAAAGCTGTTTATATTCGAGGTATCTTATGTCATCGGGCACAGAGGTGTAGCTTGTAGATGCAAAGAAGGGAACAAACACCGCAAAAGCAACAAGCACTGCAATTATGACAGCCGCAATAACGCTTGACCGATTTTTGCAAAATCGGCGAAAAACATCGCCCGAAAAGCTGATCCTTTTTGTTGGAAATTTTTGATCCTTTATACTTGTACCGACATCGGCAAATTCAAATTTTTCATTTTCTATATTGTAAATATTGTCCATTATTTTTCACCGATCCTTATTCTGGGATCAACAAATCCGTAGCTTAAGTCCACGATAATTCCGGAAAAAAGCCCTATGGCGGTGTAAAAGCAGGTCAGGAGCATAAAGAAATTATAATCCTTTGCTATTATGGATTGCAGATAGAGAGGACCGACACCGGCGATCCCGAAAAACTGCTCAACGATAACAGATCCTCCGATTATACCGATGAATTCGCCCATGATCATAGGGAAGATCGGCACCATGGAATTTCTCATAGCGTGCATGACCGTGGCCTGACCGCGCGAAAGTCCCTTAGTCCTGGCAAGGAGCATATAGTCGCTTGTCAGCACCTCGCAAAGCTCGGCACGTGTGTACCGCGCAAGCCCTGCGACCGTGCCGAGCCCAAGTGCGATCATAGCGGGAATAAAGGATACAAACATATCAAGGCTGAAATAATCCGTACCCTTTAAGACCTGAAGCGGAAATAAATTCCATTTGAAGCTCAAAAAATACTGTATTAAAAATGCATACACGTATGACGGCACGGATACAAAAACGACAACGGCGGTTGAGATAAAATGATCCTGCCATTTGTTCTTTTTCAGAGCCGCATAGATGCCGAGCAGAAGCCCGAGAGGAACGGAAAAGATCATCGTGTAGAGATTTACGACCATGGTTGCCGGTAATCTTTCGGCAAAGGTTGCAAGAACATCTCGCGTTCGCTCCATGGTTTCGCCCACACCCCAATCGCCGCCGAGCAGGGAACGGCGAATGAAAATGATATATTGCTCAATGAGGGGCTTGTTGTAGCCGAGCGCCTCACGGCGAGCCTCTATGATAGCCGCGTCCTTGCCGAATTGCTGTGTCGGAATGTTTGGCAAAAGCTTCACAAGTACAAAGCAAACGGAAGTGATCACCATAAAGACAAGCAGCATCAAAGCCAGTCTTTTGATTACATATTTTATCATTTATAATTCAACTGACCGCCCTCGGATCTAACGAAAGCCGCCCATTCATCGTCCGTGTAATTATAGGTCATATACTTTATTCCGCCGCGGCCGATACCGAAGACATACTCATCGGTGTAATAATTTATCTGCATACCCTTGAGATCAGCCGAGGACTCGTTCGTTAACGGTATCAGATCGCAGGTCGAGAGTATTGCGCCCTCAAGAGCTCCGAGCAGGAGCAGCCTTTCATCGGGATTTTCGTCGGCTATACCGCAGGAATATTCTCTCGGCGTTCCGGCACCCGAAGGTTTTATCGTAATAGGCGTGCCCGACATAGCCTGCGTCCAATCCCAAACGCTTGCACGATAGGTGATGCCGTCCGAGAGCTTAATATCTATCGTCTCGGTCGAGGTGTCCCATGACGGATCGTATTGATAGGTCTTTTTTGTATAAGCCTCGGTAAGAGAGTAGGGATCGAGTGCCGAGCCACTCCAGCCGACGCCGAAAAGCATATCCACCTGATTGTCGCGCAAAGCATCACCAAAGCCGTTGCCGAGCGTGCTGTCAAGAGTGAATTTGAGCTTACCCTCAAGAGAAGTGCCGCGAACTGCCTCGGTGTAGCAGTTCTTTAAAAATTCATATCCGTTTTTATAGAATGTTGAGGTAGCGTTCGGAGTTCCTATTTTTATCTCAACAATATCATCTTCGTCCATAAGCCCAAGTGTCAGGGCTTTTTTGTATGCCGCGTTGAAAAGCCTTTTTCCCTCAGCAAGATTATAACCGCTGACTGACGCTATTGCGTCGTCAATATTCTCATACAGCTTGCCCTCTCCGATGTCGTCGGCAACGCCCCAAAATTCGGCAAGAACTTTCTTTGCGGGGTCGGTTTGTCGGTAAGGGGTTGCATTTTCGGGATCGGAGATTATAAGATCGTTATAAACCGCGAATGCAGGGCTTCCGGTGGGTGTGCAAGCCGCGATAAATGACGCCCGGTCAAGCGCAAAAGAGAGCGCCATACGAAATTCTTTGACGGTCAAAATGGTCTTATTGATGTTGTCGCCCGAAGACTTTTGGCTTGTTTTCAACGCCTCAAGATCGGGGTTGACGGCTATAAAAAACGTGGACGCGCCGTCGGTATAATAGACGTACTCGGATTTTGAATAATTGCCTATTTGGTTTGCATCAAGCCGCTTAACGTCAAGATCACCTTTTAAAAACGAAAGCATCGCGGTCTCGGGGTCGGCGATATAAGCATACTCTATTCTCGTTGTCTGATAAAGACCTCGGTTGGCTTCGTCACGATAGCCGTACCACTTGTCGTTTTTTATAAGAACTATTGATTTACTGTCCTGAAATTCCGAAAGCTTGTACGGCCCGTAAGACATATAAGTGTCGACTGATGTACCGTAGGTGTTATTGTAAACACCGCCCGAGGTGCTGATGCATTTTTTATACAGCTCCGTGTTGACAAGATTAAGATTTCCCGTCAGACTGTAAAGCAGGTAAAAGCCCGAAAGCTCTTTTTCGAGAATTATGACGAGTTCCGTGTCAGAAAGAGCTTTGATACCGACCGTTTCAAAATCGACAGAGCGCTGACCCGTGCCGCCCTGATAAAAATAGTTTTTAGCTCCGGCAAGCACGAGCGATCCCGAATAAAGGCTGTCTGCACGGAAATTTTGCGCTTTGGGGTCAAGCAAAAGACGAACGGACTCAACGAAATCGCCCGCTTTGATAGGCGTGCCGTCCTCCCACATAATATCATCACGAATGGTTATCTTCCAAGCTTTTGATTTATCGCCCTCGACGATCCCGAACTGACCTATATAATCGGAAGTAATATCGTCCGGCTCTTTCGTCGCCATTTCGGGAACTAATTTGTAACGGTCCTTCGTTTCATTATAATCAAATGAGAAAAAGCCCGGCTCCGTATAGTCGAGTATTTCCGCGTCGGTTGCCGTCTGATAGGTATGATTGTTCCAAACATCGGGGAAAACGCTAAGATAAGTGTTATAGGTATACTCCCCGTTTCCGCTTTCGTCCCCGGCACACGAGGTTAGTAAAAGGGGTAAGATCATTATCACCGTAAGAATAAAAGCCGATATTTTTTTAAACGCCATTTTATATTCTCCTGATTTTTCGGTATATGAAAAGTATTTACGCATGCTGCGAAAATAATTACCGCGAACAAAAAAATCGCACAGAGGGAATAAATTCCTCTGTGCGATTTTTTGCTGATAAGCGTTAAATTCAGTCGGTTACGTAGGGAAGAAGTGCGACCTGACGAGCACGCTTGATAGCCGTATTCAGCTCTCTTTGGTGCTTTGCGCAAGTACCCGAAATTCTTCTGGGCAGGATCTTGCCGCGCTCGGAAACGAACTTGCGGAGCTTGCCTGCGTCCTTATAATCAATGTAATCAACCTTTTCCGCGCAGAACACGCAAACTTTTTTTCTCTTGCGGTTGGGGCGGAAAGTGCGTGCGTTTTCATTAGTCTTTTCCATAACTTTTATCCTCCAATAAATTAGAACGGAAGGTCGTCGTCGGTTTTGATCTCCTCAAAATTCGGCGCCGAGCCTGCCTGATTTGAATATGCCGGTGCAGCGTATGCGTCCGGCGTGTAGGATTGCTGCTGTGCAGCAGGACCCTCGCCTCTGCTGTCCACGAAATGGACCTCATCGGCAACGATGTCGGTGGCGTATCTCTTAACGCCCTGCTGGTCTGTCCAGCTTCTGTTCTGGATAGAACCGACAACGAAAATAGAAGAACCCTTTCTGAAATAGCGCGAAACGATCTCTGCCGTTGAGCGCCAAGCGGTAATGTTAAAGAAATCCGCTTGCTGCTGTGCGTCCTTTGAGCCGAAGCGGCGGTTGACCGCGATGCTGAAGGAAACGACAGGGATATTGTTTTGTGTGGTCTTCAGTTCGGGATCAGCGGTGAGACGTCCACCGAGCATAACTTTGTTGAAATTGAAGTTTGCCATTTTAAACCTCCTGCGGCTTTCTTGATTTTTACCGATTATTCAGCAGCTGCTTCTTCTGCAGGAGCTTCCTCGGCGGGAGCAGCTTCCTCAGCTGCAGTCTCTGCAGGGGTCTCTTCTACGACGGGCTCCGCGTGGGGAACAGCCTCGAAGTCGAGTTTGACGATCATAGAGCGCATGATGCTCTCGTCGATGTTGTAGTTACGGTCAAGCTCAACGGGAACACCCGCTTCAGCCTTGAATGTTGCCACGACGTAATATCCCTCGTTCTTGTCGTTGATCGGGTAAGCAAGGCGGCGTTTGCCCCACTCGTTGACCTCAACCAACTCAGCGCTCGAGGAAATCAGTCCCGTGAACTTGTTCACAGTTGCCTTGACGGCATCGTCGCCGTTCGAAAGATCAACAATGAACATTGTTTCGTAAGAGTTGATAACCTTTTCCATATTAAACCTCCCTATGGACTTTTCGCCTGTCCGCATCGAAAAATTTACAGACAGAAAGGAGACGGGGTACAAAATTCCCCGTATCAATTCGCTATTATAACATAATATAATTGCTTTGTCAAGCAAAATGTGAAAATAATTTTCTTTTATTATAAATCTCTTGATTTAAATTAATAATGTGATATAATTATAATAGTATAACTTTTGAAGTGGGGGAAAACATGGCAAGATCAAAGCTCAAAAACAAGATAACACTCGTAGTGATGATAATAATTCTCGTTTTGGGAATTGCGTATTTTGCGGCGGATTATTTCGGAGTCACTTTCCCTTGGGAAGTCGACAAATCCGTCAGCGGCGGCACGATTGAGGTGCATATGATAGATGTCGGTCAGGGCGACTGTATACTGGTTCGCGCACCCGAGGGCAATATGCTTATTGATTCGGGAGATCTGTCAAAGAAATCAAAGGCAGCGATAAAGACATATCTTCAGGATCTTCAGATCAAGGATTTCGAATATGTGGTCTTCACGCACTCCGATGCAGACCACATAGGTTCGGCAGATTACATCATGGAAAATTATGACGTTGAAAACGTTATAATCTCGAACGATGTAAGAGACGGCGCAACATATAAAAGAATGATGGCTGCAATAGAGGCAAGCGATGCTGAGGTTATCGATGCCGTGCCTAATGCGACTTATTCGATAGGTGAGATGAGCATTAAGATCTTAGGACCCATGAGTGCGAAATATACAGATGAAAACGATTACAGCGTCGTTCTTAGGATCGATTTCGGAGAAAGTTCTTTTCTTATGACGGGTGATGCCGAAAAGAAGTCCGAGGCGGAAATGGTAGAGGAATATGTGAGGGGAGAGCTTGATTGCGACGTTTTAAAAGCCGGACATCACGGATCTGGTACGTCAAGCAGTCTAGACTTTTTAAAGCTCGTTACCCCTGAGGTCGTGATGATATCCTGCGGTGAGGGCAATTCGTACGGTCACCCGCACGCGTCGGCTCTTGAGAGATTCAGGATCTATATGAAAGAAAGCGAGATATACAGAACCGATAAGCTCGGAGATATCGTGTTCGTCAGTGACGGCGAGATCATAAAATGCGGAAACACGGTGCTCGTTGACGAGAGCAATTAATTTTTAAGGAGATTATTTTGAAAAAGCATAAAAATTCATGTGGAATAAAGACCTCGATCGGCGGTCAGGCTTTGATCGAGGGAATAATGATGCGCGGACCCGAAAAGAGCGCAATGGCGGTGAGAAATCCCGCGGGTGAGATCGTTCTTGAAGAATGGGACACCGAAAAAAGCAAGCGAAAGGGCTTTTTGAAATGGCCGTTCGTGCGCGGAATATTCAATTTTATAGATTCTATGAAATCGGGCTATAAATGCCTTATGCGCTCGGCTGAGATATCGGGGCTTGAGGAGCTTGAAGATGAAATAGCAAAGGAAAAAGCCGAGAAAAAACGAGCAAAAGCCGAGAAAAAGGGAAAAACGGTGCAGAGCGAGGGGAAGGAAAGCTCCGCTTTAGTGACCGTGGTTATGGTGATCAGCACCTGCCTTGGTATCGCGCTTGCGGTCCTGCTTTTCGTGTTTGCCCCCACTTGGCTCAGCACTCTGATACTCGGACCCGATGCCACGTCAAAGCACGAGGTTTGGGTCGCGGTGCTTTCGGGTGTCTTTAAGGTCATAATCCTCGTTGCATATATGGCGATCGTTTCTTTGATGAAGGACATTCGCCGAACGTTTATGTATCACGGTGCGGAGCACAAGACGATATTTTGCTATGAGCAGGGTCTGCCGCTTACGGTTGAAAACGTGAAAAAACAGCGTCGGTTCCACCCCCGCTGCGGAACGTCGTTCCTCATTTTAATGGTGCTTGTCAGTATCTTTATAATGATACCGGTAGGTGTTCTTTTAAAAGAGGTGTTGCCTGCATTCATACTCGCAAATCGCTTGCTTTACACCTTGATAAGAACGGGCATCGCAATCATTTTGATGCCGCTTATAATGGGTATAGGATATGAGCTGATACGCGTTGCGGGACGGCACGATAACTGGCTCACTCGCGCGATCTCGGCGCCCGGGGTGTGGCTTCAGCATATAACGACCAAAGAGCCCGATGACTCAATGATCGAGTGTGCTATCGCCGCAATGGAAAAAGTAATTCCCGAAGACGGAAGCGATAAGCAATAATAAAAAACTGTCACCGCAAGCCTTTGCTTGCGGTGACAGTTTTTATTAAAGCTGGATCTCTTTGTGAGTTTCAGCGGATTGATAGAGCATATCAAGAAGCTTTGCGCTTTCAAGAATGTTGTCAATATGGCTGCGGTTTTTAACACCCGTCTCAACGGACTCGATAAATGCAAGATCCTCACGCTCGTACATATCGGGGATCTCATATTGGGGAGCCTCTGTTTCGAGCGTTGCTCCATCGTAGAACTTAAAGAGCTTGCAGTATTCAAGGCGAGCGCCGCCCTTGTCGCCAAGGAAGTCGATATATTTGTCCTTTGCGTCGATATTGTTCGCCCATGCGCCGTTGAAGGAGATAGTTGCCTTGTCGGTGCGGATATATCCCGTTACGAAGTCATCAACGTCGTTAACACCGTTTTCGATATCGCTCGTATCCTCAGCCCACATATCGTGATATTTGTAAGTCTTCATATCCTTTGCCATTTCGCAATAGGTATCGCAGGTGACGGTTTTAAGCTTAGCATCGCCGAGAATGTAGAGGATAAGATCAAGGAAGTGGATACCCCAGTCGATAAGTACTCCGCCGCCGGACTGCGATTTGTCGGTGAAAGCACCGCCGAGACCGGGAATGCTGCGGAACGCGCGAAAAGAGCAAACAACGTGGTACATATCACCGAATTTGCCATCGCGGTTCATCTCGGCGAGCATCTCGACCGATTTATGATAGCGGTTGCAAACGCCGATGTTGAGTATCTTGTTCTGCTTTTTGGCTTCCTCTGCCATTTCGCAGGAAAGAGCATAGTTGATAGTGATCGGCTTTTCGCACATAACGTGCTTGCCGGCGCGCAGTGCGTCCATAGTGACGGTATAATGAGCGTAGTTCGGTGTAAGTACAAATATTGCGTCGACCTCGGGATCGGCAAGTGCGATCTTATAATCGGTTATAACTTCTTCGATATCCACATATTTTTCTTTTGCAGCCTGAGCCTTTTCGAGAATGAGATCGCAAGCATATTTTACACGTACATTTTCAGCCTTGCAAAGACCGGGAAAGTGGCTGTGAGAAATTCTACCGCAGCCAATTACCGCAACAACAGTTTTTTTCATAATTCCTCCGAAAATAATTTTTTACACTTATATTTTATAACAAATCTCTCATATTTTCAATAGATAATATTGATAATTTTTAACATAATATTGCTAATTTTGCGCAAATTTAAGTAATCACTTGAAAATAATGAAAAAAACTGATATAATATTGCATACACGAGGGTCTTTTGCCATCGGTAAAAGACGCGGATTTTCATAATATTCTTTGCGCCTCGGCGAGCGGTGAAATGGAGATTAATATGAGTAAAAAGAATGAACTGCCGATAGCGGTGCTTGATTCCGGCGTTGGCGGGATCAGTGTTCTTCGCGAGCTTATGAGAATAATGCCGAATGAGAATTATCTTTATTACGGCGACTCTGCAAACGCGCCCTACGGTGAGAAAAGCGCCGTTGAGGTGCTGAATATAACAAAGAAAAACGTTCTTTATTTAAAGCGCACCGGTATAAAATGCCTTGTTATTGCGTGCAATACCGCAACGAGCGCTGCGGTCAAGACCTTGCGTCGCGAAAATCCGGAGCTGCCGATAATCGGCATTGAGCCGGCGATAAAGCCGCCTGCCGTGATGCTTGAAAATCCGCGAGTGCTCGTCATGGCAACACCGCTGACGTTAAAGGAAAAGAAATTTTGCGAGCTTGTCGAGCGCTTTTCCGATAAAGAGGAAATAATCCCTCTGCCGTGCCCTGCGCTTGTTGAGCTTATTGAGTCGGGAGAGCTTGAAAGCGAAAAAACCGATAAATATATCGCCGAGCTTTTAGCGCCTTATAAAAACGAGAAAATAGACGCAGTGGTTCTCGGCTGCACGCATTATCCGCATATTCGCCCGATCATTGAAAAAAATCTTCCGCAGGGAGTGATGATAATAGACGGCGCAGAAGGAACTGCGCGCCACACGTATAACCGTCTTTCAAAGCTTGATCTGTTAAGGAAAAATTTTAAGGTCGGAACGGTTAAAATAATAAATACGTCAAAAGAGCCGCGACTTGCGGTGCTTTCAAAAAAGCTGCTTTACAGATAAGGAACAGAAAAACAATGATACTTGAAAAAGGACGTCCCGACAGTAATGTCGGCAGAGAAGAAAAAGAAATAAGGGTCTACGACCTTCTTGATTCGCTCGGTGTAGAATACGAGCGCATAGATCACGAGGCGGCTATGACTATGGAGATCTGCGAGGAGATAGACAAAACGCTCGGAGCTTTGATCTGCAAAAACCTTTTCCTTTGCAACCGCCAGCAAACGGATTTTTATCTTTTGATGATGCCAGGAGATAAGCCCTTTAAAACAAAGGACCTTTCCTCGCAGATCGGAAGCTCGCGCCTTTCGTTCGCCACACCCGAGAATATGGAAAAATTCCTTAATATAACACCGGGGGCTGTGAGTGTGATGGGGCTTATGAACGATCACGGGCGAGATGTTCGTCTGATTATAGATGAGGACGTGCTCGCCGGTGAATATTTCGGCTGTCACCCATGCGTGAACACGTCGAGCCTGAAAATAAGCACCGCAGATCTTATCGAGAAATTTCTTCCTGCGGTAAAGCATGAATATTCAACTGTTAAGCTGTAAAAAAGCGGTGCTTTGCACCGCTTTTTTGTTATTTTACACCGTGTCCTCGAAATCGATCACGGTTCTTGTTTTTGTGTAGGGTCTTACATAGGTGTCCGCAACGCGAACATGATCGGGGTGAGAGGCATAGCCTTTCAGCGCATCGGCGCTTTCAAGCTCCGAGTAGAGCATTACATCAACGTTAGAGGAGGGCATTGGATCTATTTCGATCTTCATTTTAAGAAGCCCCGGCACAACGCCGACCAATCCTTCAAGCTGCCGTTTCATTTCTTCCTTCACGTTGGCGGTATTGAATTCTTCCTTCAAATTCCATAAAATAATGTGCTTTACCATTTTGAAACTCCGATTTTTATTTTTGAGCCTATCCGGTTTATATTTCGTAAAACGGGTGGTTACGCGCGGCTTCACGCATGGATTTTATAACAGCGTTGGGCTTTTTTGCACCGAAGATCGCAGTGCCCGCAACTATAACGTTCGCTCCGGCACTTGTGCAGTATCCCACGTTTTCGGGCTTGATGCCTCCGTCAACCTCAATTTGCAGATCAATTCCGCGCGCTTTTGCAAATCGGCGGATAGCACGTACCTTGTCAAGCGTGTCCGGAATGAGCTTTTGACCTCCGAAGCCGGGGTGGACCGTCATAACGAGCACCATATCGATAAGTTCTTCTTCGATCAAAGGGAACAGCACGTCCGCAGGTGTGTCGGGTGAGATCGAAATACCTGCACGGATCTCGTGCTCGCGAAGATATTTTAAGAGCTTTGCGGGATCATCAACAGCCTCATAATGGAAAGTGATTATATCAGCTCCGGCTTTTATAAAATCGGGTATGTATTTTTCGGGATCGGTGATCATAAGGTGAACATCGAAGATCAGCTTTGTTACCGGTCGCAAGGACGCCACAAGATCAGCCCCAAAGCTGATATTCGGCACAAAATGTCCGTCCATAATATCAAGATGCAAATAATTTGCTCCTGCTTCCTCGATCCTTTTGACATCGGATTCGAGATTTTTGTAATCAGCCGCCAAAAGAGACGGTGAAATATAAATCATAAGTCCAACCCCTTTCAAGTGGATTTTCGACAATTTTCAGCATATGCTTTTAATGTGGTCGCGTGAGCTGTGCGGCGCCGAAGACGCCGAAATCAAAAGGACGTATATTTTGTCCTGCGCCGCGCGCCGCGCTTTGCTCCGCCGCTTGCGGCGGAGCTTTTTATTTTGTGATTATACAGACCGCATGGGCGGCGATACCCTCACCGCTGCCGGTGAAGCCGAGCTTTTCCTCGGTCGTTGCTTTAACGCTGACGCGGTCGGCATCGACTCGCAGAGCGAGTGCGAGCTTTTTTCTCATAAGCTCAATGTGAGGTGCGAGCTTCGGCGCTTGTGCCAGGACCGTTGCGTCAACATTTGAAACAGCATATCCTTTCGCCGCGATCAGGGCAACAACTTGATTTAAAAGGACCAAGCTGTCGGCATTTTTATAATGTGCGTCTGTGTCCGGAAAATGCTTTCCGATGTCGCCGAGTGCGGCTGCACCAAGCAGGGCATCGGCGATTGCATGAGCGAGCACGTCAGCGTCGGAATGTCCGTCAAGCCCCTTTTCATATTCGATCTTAACGCCGCCGAGTATCAGTGCCCGTCCTTCTTTTAAGCGGTGCACGTCATATCCGTGACCTATTCTTATATCCGAAAAGTTCATATCAGCTTTTATTTCGCGAAGCGATGATCGCCTCTGCAAGTATAATATCGTCGGGCGTGGTTATCTTCATATTGTATTTTCCGCAATCAACAAGCTTGATCGTATTGAATTTTATACGCTCTGCAAGCATACAGTCATCTGTTGCTTTAAATTTTGCTTCGTTTGCGGTGTATGAGGCGGCGCGGTAAAGGTTGGCGTTGAAGATCTGCGGAGTTTGAGCCAGCCAGACCTTATCGCGGTCGACCGAATCGGCAATAAAGCCGTTTTCCGATAGCTTGACCGTATCGGTAGACTTCGTTCCGGCAGAAGCTGCGCCGCAGCGGTATGCCTCGCGCGCAATGTTTATAATTTGCTCGGGAGTTATCAAGCAACGGGCACCGTCATGAACAGCAATGAATTCCGCTTTGTCATCAACGGCTAAAAGTCCGTTCCATGCCGAGTCTTGCCGTGTGTCGCCGCCGATAATTATATCCTTTGTTTTTTTGAATCCATACTTTTTGCAGAGCTCACCGAGCTTTGCCTTTGATTCCTTTTTGGTTACAATAACGATCTCTCCGATCGCATCGCAGTCCTCAAAGGCTTTTATGGTGCGTGCGATAACGGGCATTCCGCCAAGCTCTAAAAACTGTTTATCGATTTCGCCCATACGGCAAGAGCTGCCTGCCGCAAGGATTATGGCAGAGGTCCTCTTGAATTTTTCCTTGCCCGAAACGGCGCGCAGGGCGTTTTTTGCTCCGTGGGCTATATTAGCGAGCTTTGACATATCAGTTACCGAGCGCATCGATCTTTTCGACGCGTCGGGCGTGTCTTCCGCCCTCATAATCTGTGGAAATAAAGAGATCGCAAATGTCGTATGCAAGTCCTTCGCCGATGACGCGGGAGCCGAAGCAGAGAACGTTTGCGTCATTATGCAGGCGCGTGAGGCGTGCAGAGAAGGTATCGGAGCAGCAGGCAGCGCGAATTCCTTTATGCTTATTTGCCGCCATCGACATTCCGATCCCCGTGCCGCATATGAGAATACCGTGCTCGTATTCGCCCGTTATTATCTTTTTGCAAAGCGCGTCGGCAAAATCGGGGTAGTCACAGCTGTCGGCAGAGTATGTGCCAACGTCTTCGATTTCTATGTTTTGAGCCTTGAGATGCTCAATTACTTTAAGCTTCAGATCGTAGCCTGCATGGTCGCAGCCGATGACGAGTTTAGTGAGTTTCATTTTGAAGTATCCTTTCATTCGACTCGATCGAGCCTGAGATTTTTTCAAGTCTTACGCGCTCTGCTTGGGGCAAGCGCAGATAAACGGGAGCCAGCTCGGTGTCGCCGGTGCGCACTCCGAGCGCAAATTTTTTAAGCGCGCACTGCGCCACGGAATAGCCCGATTGATGTAAAAGACGTTCGGGTGCCGCTATGGCATGAACTCCGCCGTCGAGCGCGACGCGCGTTCCGTCACCGCAAAGATAGACCCGATCGTAATTTTCAAGCTCGCGTGCAAGATCAGAAGCCGCGATCGCCCGATCCTCTGTCAGGCGGTTTAGATCTTTATCGAAAACAGCATTGTAGACTTGTCCTCGACGCGCGTTCATGACGGGGCAAATAATTCCGTCAAAGCCGCAGAGATTATACGCGAGCGCTTCAAGCGTTGAAACGCCGATACACGGTTTGCCGGTCGAAAAAGCGAGCCCTTTTATCGTCGCAGCACCGATCCTTATACCCGTAAACGAGCCGGGACCCTCGGAGCAGGCGAAAATATCTATGTCGTCCGTGGTGTAACCCGAGAGCTTCAATATGTGCTCGATCATCGGGAGCAGCGTTTCGCTGTGCGTGTTGCCGAGATTGACCGTATATTCCGAAAGCAGCCGTTCACCGTCGCAAAGTGCGACAGAACCGGCGACAGCACTGCTGTCAATAGATAAAATCAGCATTTGTTTTCTCCGTTACGGTGATTTTTCGTTTATCCTCGCCGAGTTTTTCGATATTAACGGCGATATATTTTTCGGGCAGGGCATAAGGAATGTTGAGAGCCCACTCGCAAAGTATCACACCGCCGCGAGAGGGGTAGTCGTAAAAGCCCGTTGAATAAAGATCCTCCTCGTCCTGAATTCGGTAAACATCGAAGTGAAAAACTTTCGGATCTCCGCGATATTCATTGACGAGCGCATATGTAGGTGATCGCACCTCCGCCGAGGGGCAGGTAACAGAGCAAAAGCCGCGCGTGAACGCGGTCTTGCCTGCACCGAGATCGCCGTCAAGCGCGATAAAACGCGGCAACGTCGGGTCTTCGATTATTTTATTGGCAAGAGATGCACCGCAGTCTTCGGTGGCTTCGGGTGTATCCGTAAATATTTCAAAGTAAAGCTTGTCCGACATTTTTGTTTCTTTCCTGATGATATGTACAATCAGTATAACACATTTTACGTCAGTTGTAAAGGATTTTTATTCAACAGTAGATCTCGAAAATTCTCCGCCATCGTATATCATGTATGAATGACCGCTGTTTTCTTTCGGAATTGAGATCGAGCCGGGATTAAGTATCAGGCAGCCGTTTTCCGTGAGCCTTTCGCTCGGAACGTGGGTATGGCCGTAAAGCAGAACATCACCCTCACCGAGCATTGCGGCGGTGGCGTCAAGGTCCTTATGTCCGTGTATCAGAAATATTCTGTGCTTGCCGTCGGCTATGAGTGCGCGCTCCGAAAGAATGGGGAAGGAGAGCACCATCTGATCAACCTCCGTGTCGCAGTTGCCGCGCACGGCAACGATCTCCTTTGCAATGGAGTTAAGCATTGCGATGACCTCTTTGGGCGCATATTCGCGAGGCAGATCGTTGCGCGGCCCGTGATACAGTATATCGCCGAGCAAAACGAGGCGCTCTGCGCCCGATTCCTTGTATTTTTCAAGCATACGGCGGCAAAAATACGCCGAGCCGTGAATATCCGATGCGATAAAAAGCTTCATTTTATACTCCTTTTTATTTCTTTATAATTCGGCATTACGGAGGCAACGAATTCGTAAAATTCGCGCCCGTGATTTTTGTATTTTATGTGCGCAAGCTCATGAACGACAACGTAATCGGAGAACTCGCGCGGATATTGCATGATCCTCCATGAAAACGAAAGCCGATTTTTTGCGCTGCAACTTCCGTGGCGCGTTTTTGCGCCCGTGACAGTGATGCCCGTCGGAGAAACGCCCATTATTTTCGAAAAGTATTCTACCCGTGCTGGTAAATATTCCTTTGCCTCGGCGATATATCTTTTTCGGTCCTCATCGGTGGGCTCGGGATATTTCTCGGCTCGGGAGATCACCGCGGAAAGATGCTTATCTATCCATTTTTTATTATCGGACACAAATTTTTCTATATTTGCCGAGGAAACTCTTTTGGGAGCACGAACGATAAGCTCACCTTCGCGAGTTATCTGCAATGCAAGTGTTTTTCGGTCAGATCTTATTATTTTGTATTGCATTAAAAATCCTTCCAAACGGGCAAAAAATTGTCAAGTTCTTCCTCCGTTTTTTTATTCTTCTCGCCGCTGACGGGGTCAAAGAAATATTGATAGCAAAACACAAATATACCGTCGGGCTCGCCGTTTTGTTTTAAAAAATCAAGGCAATCGGCAAGAACGCGGCGGGAATCAAGCCATTCGTTTTTGCCCGTGCCTGCATACTTATCACCAATACCCATTGACGCATTTTCGGCTTTGCCAAAGGTCATACCGACGAAAAGCTTGACGTTTTCCGAACGCGGAATTGATTGCCATCGAAGATATACCTCGTCAAATGCGTGAGTTTCGTGTTCCAGTCCGAAATAGATCTGTGGGCAGAGGTAATCAACGTAACCGCCCAGGCACCATTCTTCAACATCGGCATAATCTGTATTAAAAAGTGTTTCGAGATTTCCGCCGGGGCTGATGCCGAAAACCAGATCGGGAGAGTAAGATTTGAGCGAAAGGTTGATGCTTTGCACGAGCTTTGTGATGTTTTCGCGCCGAAAATCGGCGAGCGAAAGCGCTCCGCCGTATATTGAATACGAGGCATTATCAAAATTTTCACCGATGCCGTGCGGATAAAAATAATCGTCCATGTGCACGCCGTCAATGTCATATTTTTTTGCCACCTCAAGCGCGCCCTTGGCAATAAGCTCTCGTACCTCAGGGTAGGCAGGATCAAGATATAGGCGACCTTCGTGTTCCGCGATATATTTGTTTTCAGCATACCAACGCCGCAAAATATTATCGGGATCGATCTTAACGATCTCATTTGGCTTCATAAGGCGCAATGGATTTATCCATGCGTGAACGGAAAGACCGCGCTCGCGTGCAAGCTCGACCGCCGCGGCAAACGGATCGTATGAAAACTCATCTCCGTATTCGCCCACGGCATATGCAGACGGGGCAAAGATCTCAGACGGATAAAGGCTGTCGCCGTTTGGGCGGACCTGCAATATCACGGTGTCAAATCCAAGGGACACGCAGTTGTCGAAAATTATGCCGAGCATTTGTCGCATCTCGGCTTCCTGCCTTGAAAGCAGCACGCTTTGAATGTCGTATTGAGAGATCCAAATGGCTTTCATTGTTTTTTCAGCGTCTGACGGTTCTGCGGGCTTGTCCGAAAACCGCGCGGCGACAAACGCAACTCCCGAAAACAAAAACAGCAGCGCAAAAAGAGAACAAAAAATTTTTTTCAAAGCATCTCCTTTATTTTACCATAAAATCAAACATTCTTCAACAAATATTGTAAGATAATATTGTATTTTTTAAAAAAAGATGATATAATTAGTCCGATAAATTTCGTTTCGGGGAGGTTTCGGCGTGAAAACGGACTTTGACAAAAAAGTGAATACCGACCCTGTAGATGAGGTTGACCGCGCAAAAAAGGCGAGGGCAATAAAGCTTATATCAATTATCCTTGCAGCTTTGGTCGTTTTATCCGTAGTCGGATATTTTGCGATCAACGCCGTTATCGGCGGGGGGAACGGGCTTGCGAGCCTTTCTGAGGTTGCAAAGAAAAACCCGTTTATTACGGCGCTCGTGCTTATCTGTATTAATTTTATGCAGGTGGTCATAGCTTTTATACCCGGAGAGATCGTCGAACAGGCTTGCGGTGTGCTCGGCCCGTATATGGGAACCTTTGTATGCCTTATCAGCACCGTTGCCGGCAGCTGCTTCGTGCTTCTCCTTGTCAGAAAATTCGGAAGAAATCTTGTTTATGCAATATATCCAAAGGAAAAAATAGATTCCATTTCCTTTTTGCACGACCATAAAAAGCGCAATTTTCTAACTTTCGCCCTGTTCTTTATTCCCGGAACGCCGAAAGACGTTTTGACATATGCGATAGGGCTTACCGACATGAGCATTCCGCTTTATATTGTCTTGACGACGCTTGCAAGGCTCCCGTCGATTGTTATGTCGACCGTGTCGGGAGATTGGATCAGCGAAAGTATAGAGGGCGGCGGAGAAGGGATAGCAAAGATCATAATTTTGAATGCCGTATCGCTTGTGCTTTGCGGGGTCGGTTATCTTGTTTATATACTTGTAAGCCGACATCATCATAAGAAATATATTGCGGCGGAAAGCGACAAGGAATAAAAATA
The DNA here is from genome assembly GCA_015064095.1 of Oscillospiraceae bacterium. Taxonomy (GTDB): domain Bacteria; phylum Bacillota; class Clostridia; order Oscillospirales; family CAG-272; genus RGIG3994. The sequence continues at coordinate 17,627 of SVSW01000006.1, forward strand.
ATTTTAATTTTTCGCAAAAAGCTATTGACAAAGCGGTGGCGGTCTGCTATAATAGTAAAGCTGTCGCGAATGCTGCTGTGGCTCAGTTGGTAGAGCACATGCTTGGTAAGCATGAGGTCGCCGGTCCGACTCCGGCCAGCAGCTCCAAAAAAAGCACCCAATAGGGTGCTTTTTTTGTTGCCGGCGGGGCTGACCTCACTCTTTCATTCTTGCCCTCAATTTCGCAAGCGCCGTATTTTCTATTCTCGAAACATATGAGCGGGATATGCCGAGCTTTTCGGATACCTCTTTTTGAGTCATTGCCTTTCTGCCGTCAAGACCGAAGCGCAAGACGATTATGGTTCTTTCGCGGTCGGAAAGTGCGGTGCGGACAAGCGCGAGGGCTTTTTTCGTTTGCATAAATCGGTCGATGTCCTCATCGGTCGTGTCGTTGACACTTATAACATCAATGTAAGTCAAGGGATTGCCCTCACGGTCAACATCTATCGTTTCGTTAATAGAGACCTCGTTTGCAAGCTTTTTTTGAGATCTGAAATACATCAGTATTTCATTTTGAATACACCGCGAAGCGTACGTTGCAAAGCGCGCGCCGTTTTGCGGATTAAAAGAGTCCACCGCTTTGACAAGACCTATTGTGCCCACGGAAACGAGATCGTCCTGATTTTTTGCCGTTGAATAGTATTTTCGAACGATGTGCGATACAAGCCGCAAATTGTGAACGATCAGCTCGCCGCGCGCCTTGTCGTCGCCTTTTTTCATTGCCTCAAAGCATTCGTGCTCACGCGCCGCCTCAAGTGGCGGCGGAAAATTTTGCGGTGTGCCGATGCCGAGGATCAGATGCAAAATATCGGTAAATACCGAAAAAATATAAGAAAACATAAGCTACCTCCGAGAAAGTCTATGCTCGGAGGTAGCTTGGTTATGTGAAACAGATCAATCTGTATTTGTAAGTTCGTTAAGCGTGTACCAAGTCAGAGGTCCTGCAACACCGCTGACGGGAAGACCGCCGTTTTCCTGTATGGCGATCACGGCACGCTCGGTAGCGGGACCGAACTCTCCGTCCTCGGCAACGGTTGGAATATACGGATAATTTGCGGCGGCGCGGTTTATAAGTATTTGAAGATCAAGAACATCGCGACCGGACTGACCTAAATCAAGAAATCGTCCGGGATATATCTCACTTGCGCGGTCAGTGTATTCGGGCGGCAATGTGGCGATAGTTCTTTCGTAAGCGTCCGTGAGGGCGTTCCAGGTTTCGCGCCCAACGATCCCGTCGGGGTTCAAGCCGTTCGCGGCTTGAAATTGCCGCACGGCGTTTTCTGTGTTTTGATCGTACGTTCCCGTGATATAAACTTGAGGCAGGGAAGCATCAAAAAACGAGATGACCGAAAGATAATATTGGACAACTTCGGTTGGAGTTCCCGTATCACCGGGACCGACGGCAGTCGTATAAATTCGGTCAGCCTCACTGTATGAAATACCCTCGCCCGTAAGCTCCGCGAGGCCCTTGACCGCATTGAATATCGACTTTATTTTATACCAGGTCGCCTTACCCACGATGCCGTCCGGTGTCAGATTGAATATGCGCTGAAAAGCCTTGACCGCCTCCTCGGTCTCCGTATCAAAAAGTCCGTCTGCTTCAAGATACGGGCGAATAGCCGGGTAGTTTTGACCTATGCGGTTGAGCTGACGCTGTATCGTTCTGACGTCTTCGCCCGCAGTGCCGAGCGAGAGCGCTCGACCGGGATAGGATGGCAAATTGGCCGCCGTAGGTGCGTTATAGACTATGCCTATGTCGTCGCCGTAGTAATATTGGAGAATTTCATACGGCGTCAAGCCTTCCTCCGCAAGATCTACCGTACCCCATTGCGAAAGACCGGGGCAACGGGTACGTACGCCGTCACAGTATTGGGCGAACAGAGGGCTTATATTACCCTCGCGCACGACATAATCATTGAAGATCTCGTCTGCGATAGTTGAAACCGAATCGAAAATATCGCGTCCGTATATAAATTTTTGGTCGTATTGCGTGTCGGAGGTGATATCGAAATCATATCCGCGACTCGGATACCACTCGGTATAGATCCTGTTTAAGGCAAATGATATTTGTGCAAACATATTTGCGCGAAGCGAGCTTTCGGGCCACGTGGGATATATCTCGCTGGACGCAACGTTTTTAACGTAATCAATAAACGGAACGCGCACGTTTTGTGCCGAGCTGTCATTTGGATTTCCGAGGTGGACTGTTATATATTCGGGAATTCTCGGTGCTGCCATATTTAACTCCTTATATTCATTAAAAGCGGCTGAACGGCGCGCACGCCGTCAAAAACCGTCACTTGCCGACGAAGGGTATTATAATCCGGATTGGTAGCTATCAGATCATATACCGCCGCTGTTTCGGGATCGTAGGGTCCCGGGTTCTTCCGGCGTTCGGGTGCGGGCAGCGGAATAAGATCTATTATGCCGTTTTCATCTGTCACTCCGGCAAAGAAAACTCGTTCTCCGTCGGGGAAATTACGGGTTATTATGACCTCAACATCGGAAACGGGATATACCTGGTCCTGACGAAACGCCTGAATTTTAAGATAGCCGGTAGCAGGATTGTTTTTTATGAACTCTACGTATGGATCGTCATTTTCAAATTCTTCTTCACGGTCGGTTGCGGAATCGCTTTCATCAGGAGGGGGAAGGGGATCGGTATCTACTTTTAGCGAATCCTCAAAGAAAACGGGATCGGGCGTTTTTATGCTTGCAACAGGCACAGTGCTTGCGGCAGGCAGACCGAGATAGTCAATTATTCCGTCGGCGATGCCTTGAGCGAAGAGCTCAGGCGAGTTTGCCATGAGTTCTGCGTCGCGGCGATTTGTAATAAAGCCCATCTCGACAAGCACAGCAGGCATACGCGTGCGTCGCAGAACATAAAGTCCCGGGCGAGCAATAACACCGCGGTTGGCAAGCCCCGTTTCGTTTGAAAGATTTTCAAGTATGCTCTCTCCAAGCGCTGCTGCGACAGTGCCGAGGGCGTATACAAGAGCCTCCGAGCCTGTTGCCGAGGGAGAGGCGGCTGCGTTGGTGTGCAGACTGATAAAATAGTCCGCGCCCCATGCGTTGGCTTCGTTAACACGCGCTGAGAGGGAAGATTGATTCGACGTGCCGATCACTTCTGCGGGGTCATTTCGGGAAAGCCTCGTTTCAAAGCCTGCCGATGTGAGAATGTCGGCAAGCCGCACTCCGATATCATATGAGATGTCCTGCTCTCGGTATCCGTTGCCCTCAGCCCCTGCATTCGGATTTTGGGGGTTGTGTCCTTGGTCGATGTAAATTTTTATTGCCATTACCTTATTCCTTTCTTGGTTATTCTTTATATTATATGCGAAAAAAAGAAATTTGTAATTTCTATGGACTTTGGACGGCTTATATGTTAGAATATATTAAGTAAATTTAAAGAGGTTAGAGATGTCACTTGTTGTAAACGGTCTTTGCAAGACTTTCGGCGAAAAGGTCGCCGTTGACAATATCAGCTTTGAAATGAGAAGCCCCGGAGTTTTCGGACTTATCGGAACGAACGGTGCGGGAAAAACCACGATAATTCGAATGATACTCGGCATTATGCGTCCCGATGCCGGCGAGGCGCTTTGGCAAGGCAAGCCCATCTCCCGAAAGTTGCTTAATTTCGGATATCTGCCCGAGGAGCGCGGTATATACACCAAAAACCGCGTGCTTGAACAGCTCGTATATTTCGGAAAGCTGCGCGGTATGACTACGGCGGCGGCGAAAGCATCGGCAGAGGAGCTGCTCGAGCGCTTTGAGATCACAGAGTATGCGAATGTGACGGCGGATAAGCTTTCCAAGGGGAATCAGCAAAAAGTCCAGCTCGCCGCAACGCTTATACACGACCCCGAGCTGATCTTCCTCGACGAGCCTTTTTCGGGGCTCGATCCGATCAATGCAGAGTCGCTTCGCAAGATCATAAACAAGCTGGTTGAAAAAAAGAAATACATAATAATGAGCAGCCACCAAATGTCAACGGTAGAGGAATATTGCGAGGATCTTGTGCTCTTGCATCGAGGCAAGGCGTTGCTTTCGGGAAATCTTCGAAAGATCAAGGCAGGCTACGGTGCAACGAAGCTCGCAGTGTCGGCTGATGAGAATGTTTTGCCTTTTGCAGAGCAGGTCGGCATGAAGATCAAGGAGGTTCGCGCAGACGGAGTGGAATTTTTGCTCCCCGAAACGGATACGGCAAAGAAATTTTTGGCATTGCTTGCCGAAAACTCAATATTGCCGACGAAATTTGAGATCCTCGAACCGACGTTGAACGAAATATTCATAGATAAAGTCAAGGACGAAGCGGAGGCAGAAAAATGAGAAATATTTTTACTGTTTTTGCATATACGTTTAAGATCGCCGCAAAAAAACGAGCCTTTATCATAACAACAGCCGTTATTATTTCGCTCGTTTTGATCCTTTGCTCCGTTCCTCGCCTGCTAAATGCGTTCACTGGCGGAGATGTTGACAGCCTCACAGAGGGCGTATTTTATACTTGCTATTATATAGATGAAGACGGTATGATACCCGGCGGCGAGATCGCGCTTTATAACGAGATGACAAACACCTTCTTCCCGGTCGGAGAAATGTCGAAGCTTGATGAATACCGAGCCGAGATAAACGATGACTCAACGGTGTCGGTCATTATTGTTGAGAACGTCGGCGGTGCGCCGCAAATACGTGTCATTGCGCGCGATTTTATGAGCAATATGAGCACCTCGACAGGGGTGGTTACAGAGATACTCAGCCGTGAATATGTAAAGAAAACTCTTGCCGAAAACGGCGTTTCGGGTGAGCTTATCGATTTTTCGCAGACAAAGCTTCCAATCGGTGTTGAGCCGGAAAGGAATATAGCGCTTGCCGGATATACTATGGGGATCGTTATGATCACACTCGTATTTTTTGCCGTTTATTATTACGGTTACGGCGTTGCATCGTCAATAGCCGGCGAAAAATCCTCGCGCGTTATGGAAACCTTGATAGTTTCTGCCTCGCCGCGCAATATTTTGATCGGAAAATGTCTTGGTATGGGCGCGCTCGGTCTTTGCCAGTTCGGCGGAATACTGCTTTTCGCTGTCGTTTGCATAAAGCTGCTTATCCCTGCGGATTTTGCATTTATGGGCGAATCGCTTTCGTTTGATGTGTTTACACCGTCTATCGCCGTGCTGACCGTTCTGTTCTTCGTTTTCGGATATGCACTTTATGCCGTGCTTAATGCCGTATGCGGAGCAACGGTCAATAAGATCGAGGATCTAAACACCGCGATCATGCCTGTTATGTGGACATCGATGCTTGCATTTTATTTCAGCTATTTTACGGCGATCATGGGGTCGAATTACGAGTATCTTTTCAAGATCGCAATGTATGTGCCGATCACAGCGCCGTTTATTATGCCCTTTGCGCTCCTTAACGGAATGGCAACCCCCGTTGATATAATCATCTCGGCGACGATATTGCTCGTTTCGATCGCGGTCGTCACCGCGCTTTCCGTGAGAGTTTACACCGCATCGGTAATGCATTACGGCAAGCGCATGAAGCTGCGCGATGCATATAAAGCAAAAATGTAAATAAAAAAGCAAGTCTTATGACTTGCTTTTTTTTGTGATCAACATAAAAGCGGGAATAATTATCAGCTGAAGGATTATTCCGGGTATTCCAGCGATAATGATACCTGTCAGCAGTGAAGGGAATGTAAACGGAATATTGGCAAGCGAGAGCAAAGCGATCTGAACGGTGCATCTGACCAAGCGCCCCACAACCATTGCGGGCAACATGCTTATGTAAACGGAAAGAAGATTTTTGCGTTTTGAAAATTTCCAAATAAGTCCGGCAACGATAGCATATACAGCCATTTCAAAGGCGATCGATATTGCTTCAGGATAAAAGTTCGGCCGCGCAAAAACCAGCGAACGGAAAAGAGGAAGAATGAAAGCCATGGGAGCGGCATATTGCGCACCGCAAATGAACGCGCACAGAAAAACGGGAATATGCATCGGTAAAAGCATCGAACCTATCTGAGGTATTTGACCGAAAAGAAAAGGAAGAATAATTCCGGTGGCGAGGAACATCGCCGTCAGTGTTAATTTTTTTGTGTTTAGTATGTTCATTTTAAATCCACCGCCTTTTTGGATATTGTAGCATAAAATGATCATTTTGTAAAGCAAAACAAAGGAAAAACATATTGACATAAGGGAGTTTTTATGGTACAATAGGAAAAGTGATGGGATGTCGCCAAGCGGTAAGGCACGGGACTTTGACTCCCGCATTCGTCAGTTCAAATCTGGCCATCCCAGCCAAATCCCCGAGGACTTGTCCTTGGGGATTTACTTTTTCACTTTTCACTCTTCACTCTTCACTAACTCGGGGATTTTGCAAGGTAATAGGTAATAGTGAATAGCGAAGAAGTAAGGTGGCTTTTCTCTTTAACCGTGATGGTTCAAATCCCGGCAAAAAAAGCACTTGCATTGCAAGTGCTTTTTTGTTTAAGACCGGTTTTTAATTTTCTTTCAAATATGCGTCCATTCTGTCGTTTATGGGAGAAGGCTTCCATTCGTAATCCGGCGGCAGGGCTGAAAGCTCAGAACGCAGCCCGTCATAAAGCGATATCAGATCGCTTTGCTTCATGCCCGTTGCGGCAAGGATCTTGGAATTATCCACTATTCGATCAAAAAGTCTGTCGTATTCGAGCTGCCAGCGGTAGAATTTATCTCCGAGCGCCTGCACTTGAAGGAAGGTGTCTTCATCGACCCACTCGTATTTAAGACCGCCTATTTCTTTATAATATTCGGCGATCTCGCCCCATGTATGATGCTCGGCGGTGGAAACGGTATATGTTTCGCGCATTGCAACGGGATTTAATACAAGGCGGGCTATCATTTTTGCAACATCGCCGCCCCAGCTCATCGTTGCCTCGACGTCCTTTGCCTCGCGGGGAAGCAGGACTGTCTTTCCGCTTCTCATACGCTCGACGACAACGGGTGCTTCAAGCGTTACAAGCTGGAAACGGAATGAAGAATAGGTTATTGCAGGGCGAACGATCGTGAAGTTATTATAATTCGAGTTATTAAGAATATTCTCGCCGATAGCCTTGTAAAGACCGTACTCCTGTTCATACTCTGCGAGAAATTCTTTATTCTCCGAAGCGTCAAGCAAACGCGGAGAGGTTTCGCGGATCGGAACCTCCTTGTTTGCGTAAACGCGATATGATGAAAGGAAAATATAATGATCCGTTGAGGAGAGCAACATATCCATGCGCGCGGCAAATTTTGTTGCGGGCTTGTAAATAAGAAAATCCACTATCGCATCATAGCGATTTTTGAGAATTTCGGCGAGCTCCGCATCATCAAGCGCGTTGAGCTTCATATATTTCAAATTTTCGTGATTTGAAACGGCATCGTCGATCGACACGGCGTCAACCGCATAGCCCATTTCGATAAGCTCGGGCACAAGATAGCGTCCCATAGCGCCTGTTGCGCCGAGAACAAGAATTTTTTTCATATTTACTCCTTTGCATTGCAAGCCTTAAGTAAAAGGCGATATAGATTTTTTTCATAGTCAACCGAAAAAAGAGGCTTCTCATCGCCGCGAATGCAGGCGGCAAAATGCTGCATCATGCCGTCATATCGGTTATACATATCGGAAACGGTATGCGTGCCGGTGTCGTTCCAATTAAACGCCGATGAAAACTCACGGTGTTCGGTATAAAGGTCAAGACGGCCGTTTTCACGCTTTTCGTCCTCAAATTCAAGCGGCTTTATCTCAATCGTTCCGCCCTCTCCGCAAATGACGAGTTGACGGCGGAAAAATCCGCCCGGCTCGGCAGCCGCAGTTTTGATGAACGAGCAACCGTTTTCGTATTTGAATACTGCCATTCCGAAATCCTCAGCGCCGTCAGAGTTTATTGAGGCGTTGCAGGGTATTATTTCAAGCGGTTCACCCTGAATTTGATATACCATATCGACCAAATGACAGCCGAGATAAAACATCATTCCTCCGGGGAAGCGCGCAAGCCATTTGCGCTTTTCCGGCTTGTGCTCACAGCTCATTTGGACTTCGACGGAATATATTTTGCCGAGCTCGCCCGATTTTGCACGCTCTATTGCTGAACGTATAACGGAATTAAATCGGTACATATATCCGATAGAGAAGACCAGCCCGCGAGCCTTTATTTCATCTGCCAAATCGTAAAATTCAGAGGCATCGGGCGATCCGGGCTTATCCATATGAATGTGAAGACCGCGTTCTGCTGCCATTTTTGCGTATTTACAAAGGTTTCGCTCTTCGGTTTCTATTATTGCGGCGTCAACCCCCGGAACAGCAAATGCTTCACTGACGGAAAGCTGTGGGATACCGAGCTTTTTGTATTTTTCGATACGGTCGGAAAAAGCAAGCTCTTCTTCCTTTGGCACGGCAAAAGCTGCGACCTCGAAAAGCTCGTTTTGGCTTATTACACTGTCAAAAATGGGAGGTGCGTGGTCGTGCCCGAGCCCGATCACTATAACTTTAAGTTTTCTCATTTCAATATTTTTTCACATTCCAAAAGATATTTTTGAATTTTTTGCTCGCCGTCGGCGCGGCAGCCGAGAGGATCATAATCGTGAGATGTGATTACGGTCTTTAAATCTAAATCCTTAACACGCACAAGAGTTTTTGCGTACGATGCCCGATTTGAAACCGACGGCAAAAATCTTCCGACCCGACCGGGCTGAAGTGCGTCAACGGAAAGCAAGATCTTGTCTTTTATATCAAGCACCGCAAGACATTCATCAGCGTGACCGGACAAATTCAAAACCGTAAAGCGTTCAAAAAATATTTCTCCGTCTTTTGCAGACCGTGTGCTTTTCCATTCCTTCATGGGCTCGCCGAAATGAACGACGGGCACGGAGGGGAACATTTCCGAAATTCGAAAGATACCGCCTGCATGATCGTCGTGCAGATGCGAGCAGAAAATATATTCCGGCTCTGCACCGAGTTCTTTTAATGCCGGCAAGATGTAATTTTCTGCGTCTTCTTTTGTTGTCGCACCGTCAAGCAAAGCCCAAGAATTTCCGCCTCGCAATGCAAACACTGCTGTGTAGATATTCTCAAACGGTACGCACAGTCGGTAAATGCTTTCGGTCAGCTTTTCAAAGCTCATATCACGAAATTATCCGCAATTGCCCGTATTGAACGGCAAAGCGGTTGATATTTTGTTGAAAGCTCGTCGTGGCGCTGAACCGTCAGCCACATAGACGAGCCGAGATACGGCCCTATCTGGCGAAGGAGAGAGCAGTTCGTTCCGGCGGCAAGAAACAGGAACGGACGGTCAAGCTCGCGGCGCAAAAGTTCTGTTGTCGCAAGGCAGGATAGCTCCTCGTCTTCACTGTTGGAGGTTATTACGATCTTAATAATATCCGCACCGCGCTCCGCTTGCGCACGCGCAATAGCGAGCACTTCCTCTGGCGGCAAAAATTTACCCGTGTGCGTTGACATCAGGACCTCACCGCCGAGAGAATGTATTTTGTCAATAAACGCCTTTTGCTTTTTAACTGCCTCGGTGTCATATGTTATCTGCAAAGGATCGGGGCAAAAGCAGTCCGCCATTACGTCTATAAGAGTTGCGCCGTTACGGAGCATTTGCAAAAGCCCCTCGCAAAGCGTGTCATCGCTGTCGCCCTTGTTATTTGCGCTTCTGTAATTCGTTACGTAAACGGGGCGTCCGCGCGCTTCGTCAAAGATGGCGCGCAGAGTGTCATCGTCGCGGCACTCTTTCGGCAGCTCCTCTATTTGAAATCCGATAGCGTCTGCACCGTCGTACAGCGCATTTCTGATAAGGATTTTGACATCAAGCGGCGTTTTTGCCTGAACCATGCAGGTTACAAGAGGCTTTCCGTACTTAATAAATGTAGGTTTCATTTTGTTACCTTTAAAACGACCTTTCCGACGTTTTCGCCGCGATAGAGAATATCGTGTGCCGCCTCAGCTTCTTCGATGGGAAGGATCTTATATATGGTCGGGCGCACCTCGCCGCTTTCAACCTTTGCCCAAACGTTTTCAACAAGCTCTGAAAGTATCTGGGCCTTAACGGAAGGAGCACGGGAGCGAAGTGTGCTTCCGATTATGCGCACGTTGCGAACGTAGATGTTTTTAAGGTCTATTTCGGTCTTTTGACCTGCGAGCGCTGCGATCATTATCCAGCGAGCGCCGTGTGCAAGATAGGGGAGGCATTCACCCATATATGCACCGCCGAGGCAGTCGATCGCCACGTCGACGGGGTGACCTGCTTCAAGCTCACGCTTAAGCACTTCGGCAGTTGTTTCGCGAGAAAAGTCGATCACAACATCTGCACCGAGATGCTTTATGGAATTTGCGATCTCAGTGGTCAGAACCGAGGTGATAACGCGAACACCGAAAGCCTTTGCCATAGGAACAACAACGCTTGCAAGTCCCGATGCGCCTGCGTGCATAAGCAGGGTGTTGCCGGGCTTTATTTTGCCTTCGTAGAAAAGATTAAGATAAGCGGTCGCAAATGCCTCGGGAATAGCAGCGGCTTCTGCCATCGTGCAGTTTTTCGGTGCGGGCATGAGCATATCGTATTTGATATTGGCGTATTCGGCGTATCCGCCACCGCCGAGCAGGGCACATACCTTGTCACCGATCTTGAAATTTGACTTTTCTGCGGCTTTTTCACTCATCTCAACGATAGTACCGGAAATTTCAAGTCCCATCCATTCAGGGCAACCTGCAGGGGGCGGATAATCGCCCTCGCGCTGCATAAGATCGGCGCGGTTTAAAGCGGCATATTCGATCTTTACAAGGCAATCCTCGTCGCCCATTATCGGATTCGGGACATCGCTCCATGAGAGGGATCTGTCTTTGTTTACAAGTATAGCTTTCATTTTTATTTCCTTCTTTCTTTACATTTTTTTGCGACAGCCGTCGACTTGAAAATCTTGCCCTGAGCAATAGCTTCCGCCGTCACCGGCAAGGAAGCAGATCATTTCAGCCTGTTCTTTATATGTTGAGGTGCGTCCCATATAGGAGAGCTCGCTCGGTTCTCCGTTTCCAACGCTTCCGGGAGAAACAGATGTCACAAGTACACCGTGCGGTGAAGTTTCTTTTGCAAGAGCTTTGGTGAACGAGTGGACAGCGCCCTTTGTGGTCGAATAATCGACCATTTTGGCAATTCCGTATTTTCCCGCGACCGAGGAAACGTTTATAACGCGTCCCCATTTTTGGTCAAGCATATCGGGGAGTAGCTTCTGTGTTAAGTACATCAGCCCAAAAACGTTGACCGCCCAACGGCGTTTCATGCTTTCGGGTGAAACGGAAACAAAATCGCCGGTATCGTTGCGCCAAAGCCCGGCATTGTTGACGAGTATATCGATCTTGCCGAAATCCTTTACCTTTTCAAGTGCCGCGTCGATAGATTTTTCGTCGCCCATGTCGCAAATGACGGAAAGCACGCGATGACCGTGCGCGCGGACCTCATTTTCGACCTCTTTGAGCGCGCTTTCGTTCAGATCAAAAAGCACGACGTCGTGCGAGCGCTCGGCGAGCATTATTGCCGTGGCGCGGCCTATTCCGTTAGCCGCTCCGGTGATGAGCGCTATTCTGGTTTCGTTGTTCATTTCGTTCGCTCCTTTAATATGTTAATTTATTCCAATCAAATTGGGTAACGGGGAAAGACCGTTCATCGCACAGTCGGCGGTATATTTCGGGGCACTCGACGGGCGAGCGCGTTTCCTCTATAAGCTCTGAAAAATCAATACGTCCGAGCTCGTGCAAGCGAATGAGCGCCAACGCATCGTCGCGTTGCGTCCACATATCGCGAGAAGATTCGGTTTTAGGTCTCGCCGCGGTATGTGCGCCAATGAGTGATATGCCGGGTGCGTGCACCTTCCTGTAATAGTCGATCGTAAAATCCGAGTTGCGCGTGCAACCAAGTAGGGAAATACGCCCAAAGCGTGCCATGCAATCAAGGAGCTGATCAAGTGCTTGTCCGTTCCCCGTGACCTCTATTCCCACATTTGCACCGTTGTTTGTCAAGGAGAGAGCGCGTTCGGTAAAGTTTTCCTCAAAAGGATCAAGCGCAAAATCCGCACCGAGCTTTATGGCTCTTTCTCTGCGGAGCGAGTCGGGATCAACGGCGATAACGGGTGCAGCTCCCGCAATTTTCAAAAGCTGAACTGCCGCAAGTCCGAGTACTCCGAGCCCCATGACGATCGCCGACTCTCCGATCTCAACTTTTGCCTTGCGAACGGCGGCAAGCGAAAACGTGCCGATATGTATCAGTGCGCCTGCCGAATCGGAAACGCTGTCGGGAAGCTTATATATGTTATTTTGATCAAGGCTTACATATTCCGAGTGCAAGCTCCAGGACATTGCCACTCGGTCCCCACGGGAAAGCCCCGTGACGCCTTCTCCGAGCTCCTCAACCGTACCGCAGGAGGAATAACCGCATTGGCGAGGAAAAACGACCGATTTCTCCTTTGCATAGCTGATGCTTGGGTCACCTATGACCTTTGCGCGCTCGGTGCCGGAGGAAATCGTGGAGCGTGTCAGCCTTACGACCGCCTTGCCGGGGGCGGCACACGGCATCATTACATCAACGAGCTCTGCTTGCCGTATCGCCGTAAAAAGGATCTGCTTCATTGCTAACTCCTTTAACCGTTTTACTTACTTCATTATATAATCTTGACAAGACACGGTAAATTTGCTATACTGTAAATGGCTTGAACTATTCTGCATTTTTGAAAAGAGGAGAAATTATGAGCTACAGCGGATTTTGCGTGACATTACGCGAATGTATTTGCCATGATTATCATTTTAACGATGTGAGATCCGGAGTTGGAATGAATTATCTTGCAAGAATAAGAAGCGGACATGCTCGCTTTTGCGGTGACGATTTTGATCTCTTTTTTGATACGGGAGATGTGTTTTTTTTACCGATGGGGTGCAGATACTGCTCGTATTGGGAGGGCGACGAGGTCGTTTGGGATTCTTTTGCGTTTTCGCACTTTCCCGACAGTGGGGAATATCCCATACAAAAAATCAATTCTTCTGCGCAAATTGAGGAGCTTTTTGACAGTCTCGGTCGCGCGGGGCGAGTGGTTGACAGCGAAACTCTTGGGGAATTTTATACCCTTCTCGGCTTATGCGTTCGTGAAATGAAGGCGCAGGGCAAGCCGCATGAGCGAATAGTTCGCCGCGCAACGCAATATATGGCAGAGCATCATGAGGCGGATATTGCCGAGGTGGCAAGGCACTGCCGAATAAGCGAATCGGGACTTTACGGAGCGTTTCGCAAAATGGGAAAGACGCCCGTCGGTGTACGGCAGGAGCTTCAGCTTGAGAAGGTGATAAATTGGCTTCAAAGCACAGACTTTACGGTTGAAAATATCGCAGAGCGCTGCGGATTTAATTCCGTGTCATATTTAAACCGTGTTATGAAAAAGCATACGGGAAAGACCCCAAGCCATTACAGAAAAAATGCGTTGGTATAAAAAGCTTAATTAAAGAATGAACCCCGACAGATCTTTTTGATCTGTCGGGGTTCAATTTGTGTTAGCCAAACCGAATTTTTACTTCTTCAATTCTTTTTTGCACCAGGAGCGTTTGTGGCAGTTCGGGCATTTTAGATACCGAGTCGTACCTCTGTGCATTGCCCACAGCGCTTCCGAATAAGTAGGCACTATCTTATGACCGCAATTTTTGCACTTATAAGCACCAACGCTTATTTCAAGCTTTAATGCATAGAAGCACGGTATCAAAAACGCAACGACGACACCGAGAATGGCAACAAACTGCCATACTCCTTCGGGTATCAAAAATGCCGCAATTAAGATGCCTGCAAACAGTGCTGTCATACTTACGATCATAATTGCCCACATAGAAGACCAGATCGTTTTGTTCTTCTTTTCTATTTCTTTTGCCATATCAAGCAAAAGCTGTTCGTTCTTTTGATCGTTGTTTTCCATATTTATTTTCTCCCCACTTAATAATTCGTTAACACTGATGCCGAGAATCTCACACAGCTCAAGCATGATCGAAGTGTCGGGCATTGCTATGCCTCTTTCCCACTTGGATACGGCTTTGTCTGTGATACCGAGTTTTTCGGAAAGCTGCATCTGTGTTAAATTCTTCTGCTTTCTGCACTCGGCAATAAATTTACCTATTTTCGACTGATCCATAGGTGACCTCCTTTCGCATACAGTATAACCGTTTTTTCATATAAAGTACACCTACCGTTGGTTTAGTGAGGAGAATTAAACCGCGAAGCGACCCTACTTTATAAAAATTATCTTTGAACGCGTCCTGATCCGTCGCCGCCGGCGAGCTTTTCGACCTCGCTGACAGATATTCGGTTATAATCGCCCTCAACAGAGTGCTTGAGAGCCGAAGCCGCGACCGCAAATTCGATCGCCGCCTGGGTATCCTTGCCGCAGAGCAGGGCATAGATAAGTCCGCCGCCGAAGGAATCGCCGCCTCCGACGCGGTCGACGATATGGAGATGATATGACTTTGAGAAGCAATAATTCTCTCCGTCATATAGCATACCCGCCCAGTCGTTATCCGATGCGGAGATCGATGAACGGAGCGTGATCGCCACCTTTTCAAAGCCGAATTTGTCCGCAAGCTGCTTTGCAACGGATTTATATCCCTCGTGATTGAGCTTGCCGCCGTAAATATCGGTGTTCTCGGCTTCAATACCGAAAACGTCCTTTGCGTCCTCCTCGTTGGAGATGCAAACGTCAACGTATTTGCAAAGCTCGGTCATCGTGGCGCGAGCCTCATCGCGCGTCCAAAGCTTACCGCGGTAATTGAGATCGCAGGAGATCTTCACTCCGCGAGCCTTAGCCGCACGGCAGGCATCAAGGCATATATCTGCCACATTCTTACCGAGCGCCGGCGTGATACCGGTGAAATGAAACCAATCCGCACCGTCAAAAATTGCGTCCCAATCGAAATCGTCTGATCTTGCCTCGGAGATCGCGGAATGTGCGCGGTCATAAATGCATACCGAGCCGCGTTGCGATGCGCCCTTTTCAAGGAAATATATACCGACACGGTCGCCGCCGCGAACGATCTTTGATGTATCAACGCCGAAATAGCGGAGCGAATCGACCGCCGCCTGACCTATTGCGTGCTTTGGGAGCTTTGTGACATAAACGCTGTCCATTCCGTAATTTGCGAGCGAAACGGCAACATTAGCCTCACCGCCGCCGAAGGTCGCCTGCATCTGATCGTTCTGGAAAAAGCGATAATATCCGAAAGGCGCCAAGCGGAGCATAAGCTCACCGAAAGTAACTATTCTTTTCATTTTGATCCTGCCTCCATTTTATCAAGAGATTCTTTTACAAAGAAGCTGCCGCCGATCGCCGCGATCTTGTCAAATGCAAGAAATTCGTCGATATTCGAGCGGTCAACACCGCCGGTCGGAATAAATTTGACCTGCGGGAACGGCGCGGAAAGGGCCTTAAGAGCTTTAAGTCCACCGTAAACGTTCGCAGGGAAGAACTTAACGGTAGTGATTCCGAGTTCAAGAGCCTGCATGATCTCAGTCGGGGTTACGCAGCCGGGGAAATACGGGATATTTCTTTCGTTGCATATATTTGCAACGGAAACAGAAAGTCCCGGCGAAACGATGAATGTTGCACCTGCGGCGAGAGCAGCCTTGCACTGTTCAGCGTTTATGACCGTGCCGGCTCCGATCTCCATGTCGGGATAATTCTTCACGGCATATGCGATAGCGTCAGCCGCGCAAGCGGTGCGGAAGGTGATCTCGGCACAGTTGATGCCGTTATTTTTCAGAGCCGTCAAAATTTTGTCTGTTTCGGAAAGCTCTTTGATTACAACTACGGGTATGAATTTTTCCATAATAATCTCCTTTATCAAACACCGGAATAGGCAGCGAATCCGCAGTCGATGGGAAGCACGACGCCCGTGATCGCAGATGCTGAACGGTCGTCGCAAAGAAACAGAGTTCCGCCGAGGAGCTCGGACGAATCAACGAAGCGGTTCATCGGAGTTCCTTTTAAGATCTTTGCACTTCTGGGGGTCGGTGTGCCGTCCTCAGAGAAGAGCAGGGCGCGGTTTTGTGCCGAAACGAGAAATCCGGGTGCTATCGCATTGCAACGAATACCCGTTCCCGCAAAGTGAGTGGCGAGCCACTGCGTGAAATTCGATATCCCTGCCTTCGCCGCAGAATATGCGGGGATCTTGGTCAGGGGAGTATATGCGTTCATCGAAGAAACGTTAAGTATATTTCCCGACTTTTTTTCGACCATATCCTTCGCAAACACCTGGGTTGGCAGAAGTGTTCCTTGGAAATTGAGCTTAAATACGAAATCAACTCCGGACGGATCGAGATCAAAGAAAGATTTGCCGCCCTCTTTTGCTTCGTGCTGATATTCATTGTCTGTTGTTGCGCGAGGGTTGTTGCCTCCCGCGCCATTAACGAGTATATCGCAAGGGCCGAGATCGGCATGAACTGCTTTGTGAACTGCCTCAAGCGAGTCAAGCTCAAGAACGTTGGCTTTATAGCCTTTGCAAACAAAGCCCTCGGACGTCAGCTCATCGGCAAGCTTTTTAACGGCGTCCTCATTAAGGTCAAGCGCGGCAACCTTTGCGCCGGACTGTGCGAATGCGCGCGCCATAGCACCGCAGATAAGTCCGCCGGCACCGGTGACTACGACGACCTTGCCGGAATAGTCTATTTTAAGAGGAAGATCGATCATTTTTATACTCCTTTTTTATCAAACTTTTCAAGTGAATCCCAAACGCCGAGCATATACATTATGCCGAGCGCGCGGTCATAAAGACCGTAACCCGGGCGGACGTTGCCGGGGCCTTCGTCCCAAAGGTGACGTCCGTGGTCGGGGCGGATATAGCCCTCGAAGCCGCAGTCGTGATATGCCTTCAGAATTTCGAGTATTCCCGTGTCGCCGTCGCAGTCGCGGTGGCTTGCCTCGGAAAAATCACCGTTTTCAAAATGCTTGACGTTTCTTATATGTGCGAATGCTATGCGGTCGCAATGTTTTCTGACAACTGCCGCAACGTTATTGTTCGGGTCGGCATTAAGGCTGCCGGAGCAGAGCGTTAAGCAGTTGTATTCATCGTCGACCATCGAAAGGAAGCGATCGATATTTTCTTCATTTATAAGAAGCCTCGGCAGACCGAAGATGTCCCACGGCGGATCGTCCATGTGGATCGCCATTTTGATATCGCACTCGCGGCAGGTGGGCATTATTGCTTCAAGGAAATATTTGAGATTTGCCCAGAGCTTTTCGTGATCAACGCCCTCGTAAGCGCGGAAAAGCTCATCAAGCTTAGCCATGCGCTCAGGCTCCCAGCCGGGGAAGGACATATTGTATTTCTCAGTGAAGTCGAGAATGTACTGCGCCATTGCGTTATAATCGTCCTGGATCATATTCTTTTCATAGAAAAGAGCAGTCGATCCGTCGCCGACGGGGTGGAAAAGATTGCTTCTCGTCCAGTCGAATATCGGCATGAAGTTATAGCAAATGACTTTAACTCCGAATTTTGAGAGGTTTTTTATGCATTGCTTGTAATTTTCAATGTAGAGATCGCGTGTCGGCAAGCCGATCTTGATATCGTCGTGCACATTGACAGACTCAACAACATCGCCGTTGAAGCCATAAGCATGAAGCTGATCCATAACTTCGCGTATCTCGGCTTCCTCCCAGATCTCACCGGGCATTTTATGGTGAAGCGCCCAAACGATTCCGTCAACGCCGGGGATCTGCTTTATGTCCGACAGCTTTATTTTGTCGTTTCCCTCGCCGTACCAGCGGAAGGTCATTTTCATTGGCATTTCGGTTTCCTCCTCATTTTTTTATTGATCTTCTGTATTCTTTGGGGCTCTTTCCCGTTTGTCGGCGGAAGAGCTTTGAGAAATATTGAACGTCCATGATTCCGCAGCTCGAAGCCACGGTCTGTATTTGCAGATGTGTGGTGGAGAGCAGGTGACGGGCATAGTCGATACGTTTTTCTCTTATATATTCGGAAAGGGTTTTTCCGGTTTCTTTTTTAAATACCGAGGAAAGATATCCCGAGCTTATGTTTTGCCGCGCGGCAAGCGCACTGAGCGACAGATCTGCGGTCAGATCCGCATCGATCAGCAACATCGTTTTTTGAACGGTTGGGGAAAAATCTTTCATAGAATGCTTGCGCACAAGCCTGCAATACGAGCGAAACATATCGCACATTAGCCCAAAGCTTTCGTCCACAGCCGTTAATTGCTCTATTTTTCTTGCAAAATTCGATGACATACTGTCAAGATATATCGGGTGAACGCCGCCCTTTTGAGCCGCCTTGCGTAAAAGCGTATTCATAATTATACCGTAATTCTTAACGTTTCTCAGGGCATCGGGCACGCGCTTTTCAAAAAACGGCTCGGAAAACGCGGCATGGAGGAAGGATTCCTTATGTATCTGTCCGAGAGATACCGCCTCCATAAGCTCATTTTCAAATTTATAGCGCATCTCGATCGTGCGCATTTCAACAAGAGTTTCATCAACCCCCGAAGGGTCGGAGATAGGGGAAAGGGGCTTTGCGCTTTCTCCCGTGACGTCTACAATGGCAAAAGACGGCGTTTCCCAAATGCGCTCGCAAAACGTTCCGATAACCGATAAAATATGACTGCTCGGCAATATCACCTGCATGCTTGAATAATATTCGTTGAGATAGCGCAAATTTTTTTGAGAGATGCCGGCGGTGCCTGCAAATTCAAACAGCTTTTCCTTTTGGTGAGGCTCAGTGAGATATGGGCCTATGAAAAGCACATCTTGTCCGTCAAGCAGCAGGCAAGTATAGGAAAATCCGCAGCTTTCCGAGATTCGATATAATGTGCGGGGAGCAATTTTGCCGATAAAGCCCTCAACGGTATCCGCGTATTTTGCTCCGAAAAGTGATAAAAATCGTTCGTCAAGCGCAGAGGAAAGCGGATCGCTTCTTGAAACGACCCGAGTATCAATATGGCATTTTTTCAATATGTCGCAAAGAAACTGAAGATCGCTTTCAAATATCATTCCGCACCTCGCAGAAAATTTATTCTATACCGATCATATTGTATCACATACATTTTCGAATTGCAACACCAATTTTGTCAAAGATATTAAAAAAATACAAAAACAAATTAAATAATTACTCACACAGTTCGAAAAAATCATTTATACTAAAAGAGTACTATTATTGACAAATTTTCGACGATTTATTCTAAATTTTTTGTCAATTGTTATAAAAAACAAAGAAAAGAGGAAAAATGCTATGAAAAAAGCACCTATGCTTGACGCAAACGGCAAGCGTAAATTCGGTATACGCGACAAACTTGCGTATGCTGCCGGTGATGCAGGCTGTAATTTAAGCTTTGGTCTTAAAAGCACAGTTCAAACCTTCTGGCTTGTTTTCATGATGCTTGAAACAGGTCTTTTCTCGATCCTTCTCCTCCTCGTGCAAGCGTGGGACGCTATTAATGACCCGCTCATCGGTTCGCTCATCGACAGCGACAAGAGAAAGTATAGGATTGGAAAATATAAGACGTACATCCTGATAGGTGCGCTCGGCCTTCTCGTTGGCGGCGCGGCTGTATTCCTTCCTTTCCCGAATGCTGATGTATGGGTCAAGGCGGTTCTCTTCGTCATCGGTTACATTATTTGGGATGCGGCATATACTTTTGCAAACGTTCCTTACGGCACTATGCTGAACATCATTACCGAGGACGCAAGCGAAAGAACTCAGCTTTCCGTATTCAGATCGATCGGTGGTGTAGTGGGCAATTTGCTTCCCGGAATAATCCTTCCCATGATCATTTGGCAGAAGGTCACATATGACGGAAAGACGGATTTCCTTAACAAAATTGAGATCCCCGAGGGCGCAGAAAGCGCTTTCTCTCCCGAAAATCTGCACAACAACCCGCTTACGGGTGAAGCATATAAGGCTGGCGATGCAGTGCTGAGCCCCTTGACCGGCAGCCAGCTTGAAATCCTCATGGGTGAACGAGTATTCTGGGCGGCACTTATAATGGGCGTTCTTGCTTTCTTGTTCTTCATTTTCATGATCAAGAACGTTACGATTCGCGGCAATGAGTATGCAGAACTCAACAAGGAAAGCGGAGAAAAGGTCAATCTTTTCAAATCCTTCGGTACCTTTATGAAGAACCGTCCCGCTGTCGGTTGCACCATCGCAGCTATGGGTATGTTCCTCGGTATGCAGTCTGCTTCCACCGCTAATACGATCATGTTTGCCACACATTTCGGACAGGCATCTTTGTCGGGACTCGTTATGATGGTTGGCTTCCTCCCCATGTTTATCTTTATGCCGTTCGCAACCAAGCTTGTTAAAAAGTACGGTAAAAAAGAGGTTGCTACGATAGGCTCTATTGCCGGTCTTCTCGGCGGCGCAATACTTTGCGTCTTCCCGCTTTGCCCGAAGGACATTCAGCTTGTCATTTATATGGTAGGTCTTGTATTCTTCGGTCTCGGTATGGGATTCTACAACTGTGTTTCATGGGCAATGATGGGCGATGCCATTGATTACTCCGAGTGGAAGACAGGAAAGAGAGAGGAAAGCGTTGTTTATGCACTTCACTCCTTCTTCCGTAAGCTCGCTCAGGGTGTTGGCCCCGCAGCCGTTATAGCTATAATGGGAACACCCCTTATAGGTTATGTCTCTTCCCTCGGCACTATCGGTCAGTCCGCTGAAACCGCAGGCAGACTCTGCTGGCTCGTCGCAGGTCTTTATATGTTCAGCGCCATTTGCCAGTTCGTTGGAGTTGCTCTTATCTACAATATCGATAAGAAGACGCTTGAAAAAATGAGCAACGAGCTTGAAGCTCGCAGAGCAGCCGAGATAGAAAAATAAGGTTCACGGCGTCCGACCCTTACGGCCGGACGCCTTTTTTAGTAAAACGTTCGTTTTGTTAATACGGGATTAATATTTTCAGTATATAATTTCAGCAAATAGAAAATAGGAGAAACGCAATGAGACAGATCATCAATCTTAATGAAAATTGGCTCTTTAAGAAAGACAGCTCGGATATCAAGGCACTCGACGGTGCTTTCGTAAATCTTCCTCATACCTGGAACGCCGAGGACGGACACGACGGCGGAAACGACTATTTCCGTGGCTCTTGCACTTACAGAAAAACGCTCAAAAAAGCAGAGCTTCCCACGGCAGATCTTTACTATATTGAGATCTGCGGCGCAAACTCCTCGGCAGATGTTTACGTTGGAGGAGAGAAGCTCGCGCATCACGACGGCGGATATTCTACATGGAGAGTAAATATCACCGATCATATTAAGGACGAAACCGATATCGCGGTTGTTGTCGATAACTCCGCAAATGAAACCGTTTATCCCCAGATGGCGGATTTCACGTTCTACGGAGGACTTTACAGAAACGTAAATCTTATCGCGGTAAACAAAGCGCATTTTGATCTTGAATATTACGGTGCACCGGGACTTATGATCACGCCCACGGTCGAGGGAAAGAACGCCGAGGTCGAGGTTGAGGTCTTTGCAACCGAGCTGACGGCAGATCAAAAATTCATTTATGCACTTTACGATAAAGAAGAAAACGAGATCGCAAAGATCGAATCGACCGATAAGAAGGTTACGTTCGAGCTTGCGGACGTTCATCTTTGGAACGGAAGAAAAGACCCTTATCTCTATTGCTGTGAGGTCGAGATAGTTGAGGGAGATACCGTGCTTGACAATGTTTGCAGCCGCTTCGGCTGCCGCACGTTCAAGATCGATCCCGATAACGGATTTATCCTCAATGGGGAGGAGTACCCCTTGCGCGGCGTGTCGCGCCATCAGGATAGGCTCGGTGTCGGAAATGCACTTCTTCCCGAGCATCATGAGGAGGATATAGACCTCATAATGGAAGTGGGAGCAACGACCATAAGACTTGCTCACTATCAGCACGATCAGTATTTCTATGACCTTTGCGATGAAAAGGGACTTGTCATTTGGGCAGAGATCCCTTATATCTCAAAGCATATGCCCACAGGCCGCGAGAACACGGACTCGCAAATGAAGGAGCTTGTTGCGCAGAATTACAATCACCCCTCTATCGTAGTTTGGGGACTTTCAAACGAGATCTCGATCGGCGGCTCAACGGAAGATCTGCTCGAAAATCACAGGATCCTCAACGATCTCGTTCACGAGATGGATAAAACAAGACTGACGACGATCGCGGCAGTTTCCATGTGTAAGATGGACGACCCGTATCTGCTTATTCCCGATGTTGTCTCATATAACCACTATTTCGGCTGGTATGGCGGCGACACAAGCATGAACGGACCGTGGTTCGATAAATTCCACGCAATGCACCCAACGATCCCGATAGGTTGCTCCGAGTACGGCTGTGAGGCGCTGAATTGGCACACAAGCAATCCGAGGCAGGGCGACTACACCGAGGAATATCAAGCATATTATCACGAGGAGCTTATAAAGCAGCTGTTTACGCGTAAATATATGTGGGCGACCCATGTTTGGAACATGTTTGATTTCGGCGCAGATGCACGCGCAGAGGGTGGAGAGAACGGACAGAACCACAAGGGCCTTGTAACCATGGACAGAAAGTATAAGAAGGACTCCTTCTATGCCTACAAGGCATGGCTTTCGGACGACCCGTTCGTGCACATCTGCGGAAAAAGATATGTCGACCGTGTCGAGGACGTAACTAAGGTAACTGTATATTCAAATCAGCCCGAGGTCGAGCTGTTTGTCAATGGAGAGAGTATCGGCAAAAAGAGCGCTCCCGATCATTTCTTCTATTTTGACGTACCGAATGTGGGAGATACCAATATCAAGGCTGTTGCGGGTGACTGCACGGACGAGAGCACGATCCGCAAGGTCGAAGAAATGAATATGGATTACGTCCTCGTTGAAAAGGGCGCGGTCTTAAACTGGTTCGATATCAACGCACCCGAGGGCAGATTCTCCCTCAACGATAAGCTCGGCGATATTATGAAATCCAAGCGCGGCAAGCTTTGGTTCGTGCGCTTTGGGCTTAAGATCAAAAAGAAGATGGACGCGGGCAAGAAGGACAAGGACAAAAAATCCGGCGGCTTTGAAGTCGACCTTTCCTCAGGCGGAGGTCTTATGGAAATGATGGGCGGCTTCACCGTTCTGCGCCTGACCTCGATGATGGGTATGATGAACGTGAGCTTCACAAAAGAAGAACTCTTAAAGCTCAACCGCCAGCTTAACAGAATAAAGAAACCTGTAAAATAATAATTATGCAAAACGCCTCCGACACGTCGGAGGCGTTTTGTGCATAAAAATACAATTTTAATAAAAGTGTTGACATAATTTAGGCTCGGTGCTATAATTATGGTATCACTTTTAAGGAGGATTACTATGAAAAACGTAATCAGAATCACAGCAGTTGCACTTCTTCTCACTATGCTTTGCATCTGCCTTGCAGCTTGTGGAAAGACACTTTCCGGAAAGTATGAGTATGAGATCAACCTTGGTCTTGCTTCTGCAAAGACTGTCTACAGCTTCAGCGGAAAGAACGTTACCGTAACCGTTCAGGGCGGAGCGCTCGGAGCCTCTAATACCACAGAGATCAAGGGTACATACGAGATCATCGAGAGTGATGCAGGCATGGAAATTGAATTCACGTTCGAAGACAGCGAAGATGAAGATGTTAAGAGCGGAAAGTTTTCTTTTGAGGAAACAGAAGACGGCATCAAGATCGCAGGAATCGAGTACAAAAAGCAGAAATAAAAAGCTTTAAGGCAACCGCGAAAGCGGTTGCCTTTTTTCTTTTTTTACAAATAATTTTAAAAAACTTATCGGAGGGGAAATGGATAATTTTGAATATCAGAATAAATCCGTAAATATCGGTCGGGGCGCACGGGCGGATCTGCGATATCCCGTGGGTGAGCCGTTTGGCGAATTTTATGCGGAGCTTGCCGAAAAATGCCTTGAATTTGCGACCCGTGAATATTCCGAATATTCAGGGCGCGGTATCTTTTACCGCGCGCTTTTTGATGTCGTATATTCGGGAGATGTCACATCTGTATTATGCGAGATCACAGTCAGAGAACGCGGGGTGGGAATATTGTCGAAAAATGTTTTTGCGCAAAATTGGCTCAATGACGGTCGGATCTTGCCGATAGCGAGAATTTTCAAAAAAGCGCTTAAAAAATCGGGCAAAATCAACGCTAATGAATATTTTTGCCGAGGATCGGAAATATTTGCGATCAGTAAAAAGGGAGAAAAAGTGAAAACTGAGGTAAAACTTGGGAATCTATGCTAATATTTTCGGGCAGAGAACTTGAAAAGATGACAATAATATGTTATAATAACGACGTATATTATGTGAAAGACAAAGGACGGTGAATTTTTTGTCAAAACAAACGATAGAAGCGATCAGAGAGGCGGAAATGACTGCCGAGAAAATACGCGCAAGCGCGGCAAAGAAAAGAGCGCAGATGCTCGCCGATGAAGAAAAAAGAGGCGAGGAAACGATTGCCGCCGCCGAGGCCGAAACCGCAAAGGAAATAAACGAGCACTTTGCAAAGCTCGATGAGGCAACGAAAAAGCTGCTCGATAAAAACAAGGCGGAGGCAGAAAGAGAGGCGCGCGATATCAAAAATCACGCAAAGCTTCACTTGCGAGTGGGAATAAATGAAATATTCAGGGGGCTTGACCGTCAATGTCAATAGTAGCTATGAAAAAGCTCACGCTTTTTGCTCCCAAAAGCTCAAGCGATGAGATACTTTCAAAACTCATAAAGCTGCAATGCGTTGAGATCAGGCGAGAAGAAGTGCCGTATGAAGATCTTGCTCCGTGTGTGATGTCGGATAAGAAACTCGCACTTGAAAATGAAATTTCGAGGATCGAGCGAACCATTGAGGCACTATTGCCGTACAGTAAAAAGAAATTTTCGCTCGTTAAGCCGAAAATAGAGGTCGACACCGAAAAATTCATGTCGGACGGCTCGTATGAGCTTGCAAAGAAGACTTTAGATGAATTTTTTGAAGCAGAGCGCTGTAAAAGGCAAAGCGAGGCGGATATCAAGGCGGCGGAGGACAGCATTTCGGAGCTGACTCCGTGGGCAGATCTTGATCTTCCTCTCGATTTTCGCGGAACGGACAAGACATTCCTGATCCGTGGCTCGGTACCTGCATCGGCATCGATTGATGCGCTTTCCGAAAGGCTCAGAGAGCATTACGCGGTTTCTGAAAAGATCAGTGAGGATACGCACGGTATTTATATTACCGTGATCGGTCTTTCGGAGTATGAAAGCGAGATATTGCGTACCCTCTCTGCCGTCGGATTTACCCGCGCGGCAGACAGAGCGTCCGATACAACTGCGGCAGGCATTATGTTTGAGGACGAAAAAAAGCGCGGATCCGCGAAGGCAAGGTTTTTCGGCTATGAACGAACGATACGCGGTCTTGCAGATCGTCTCGATCTTCTCAAAATACTCTATGATATAGAGAAAACAGAGCTTGAAAAAGCCAAAAAGCATGAGATGATGCTGACAACCGAAAAAGCGGAGCTTATGCACGCATGGGTGCCGGAAAACAGGCTTTCGGATCTTGAATCGCTTTTTGATAAATACGGCTGCGCTTATGAGTTTACCGATCCCGATGAGGGTGAGGACGCGCCCGTTATGCTCAAAAACAATAAATTTGCGGAAAATTTTGAATGGGTGCTGGCACTTTATTCGCTTCCGAAATACGGTAGCTTTGATCCGACTTTTATAATGGCGATCTGTTATACATTGCTTTTCGGACTTATGTTTGCAGATGTCGGTTACGGACTTGTTATGATACTCGGCGGCTTCCTTGTTCCGAAGATATTGAACCCCTCGCCGTGGGCTAACAAATTCTTTAAATCTTTTGGATATTGCGGAATTGCCTGCTGCATCATGGGCGTTTTGTTCGGCGGGTATTTCGGAGATTTCCCGATCGCCTTCGGCCGAAGCTTTCTCGGACTCGATATGCCCGATTCACTTGCGATAATTGTCGACCCCGTGCTCGATTCGCTTGATTTTATGATCATCGGTATCGCCGTCGGTGCAGTTCACCTCATTATCGGTATGATCATAAAGTTCAATATTGTGAGAAAGCAGGAATCCTTGATCGCCGCGATACTTTCGGTCGGCTCTTGGTGGGTGCTTTTTGCCGGCATTGCGCTTATGTTCCTTTTGCCGACGGTCGGTCCTTGGGTGCTCGGCGCAGGCGCACTCGGAATTTTCGCATCGGGCTTTGTCAGCGAGAAGAAATGGCTTATGAAGCCTTTTAAGGGTCTGCTCGCGTTTTACGATATCATCAACTACGCGTCCGATCTGCTTTCATATTCGAGAATACTCGCGCTCGGATTGACGTCTGCCGTTATCGCGCAGGTGGTCAATATTCTCGGCACGATGATGGGCCCCTCGGTCGCAGGCTTTATCGTTATGATAATAGCGTTTATTTTGGGGCACGCACTCAATATCGCGCTTAATGCAATGGGAACGTTCGTTCACTCGGCGCGACTTCAGTATGTCGAATTTTTCGGCAAATTCTTTGAGGACGGCGGCAGGGCGTTTGACCCCGTTAAGCCGAACTCCACTTACACGAAATAAATTTATAGCATAATAAAGGAGAAAATCAAAATGACTTTCGCAGAACTTTTCAGCTCCCTTTTTTCGGGACAGAATTTCGCAATACTCGGCGCAGCTCTCGCCGTAATACTCCCCGGCTGGGGCAGTGCAAAGGGCGTCGGCATGGCAGGTGAGGCGCTCGCGGGACTTATGTCTGAGGACTCATCAAAATTCGGTAAGGGCTTTACATTGCAGATCCTTCCGGCAACGCAGGGCCTTTACGGCTTTGCTATTGCCTTTATCGTTATGATGAACACGGGAATCATGGGCGGAGAGCCCGTTGCTTCGGTGCTTCAGGGACTTTATTATCTCGGTGCTTGCCTTCCTATGGCAGTTGTGGGATATATTTCCGCTGTAAGACAGGCTCGCGTTGCGGTTGCAGGCATAAACATGCTTTCAAAATCTCCCGAAGCCAGCGGCAAGGCGCTGACCTCGGTTGCGCTCGTTGAGCTTTACGCTCTGCTTGCGCTTGTTATCTCCTTCTTCCTTGTTTCAAACGCTCCTGTTCTTTGATCATGAAGGGCGTAGACAAAATAACCGCCAAGATAATATCCGATGCCGAAAATGACGCGCGCCTAAAACTCGAGGCAACCGCCGCCGAGTGCGAAAAAATGCGCGCGGATTATGCAAAACGCGCAAAAGCACGCCGCGAGGAAATGCTCGCCGAAGCCGAGCGTGAGGCAGAAGAGAGAGTTAAGAGAGCCAAGGCGGCAGCAGCCGTTGAAAAACGCAACGCGATACTCGCAGCGAGATGCGAGGCTGTTGAAATGGCTTTTGATGCGGCGCTTGCGGAGGCGCGTGCAGACGAGGGGAAATACCGCGATCTGCTCGTAAAGCTCACCGAAAACGCTATCGAAAATCAGGTAAACGCCGAGGCTCGGGAGCTCCGTGACTACGGAGATGAGGAGCTCACCGTTTACGATACATTTGAGCTTATTATGAACAAAGAGGATCGAGCCGTGCACGGACAGGCCGTTGTTGACGGCGTTCGTCGCGCATCGATCGGAAGACTTGATCAGTCGGTGACGGAAAAGCTGAAGCTTTCGGAGAAAACCGCGAATATAAACGGCGGAGTTATAATAAAATATGGCGAAATGGAGATAAATTGCTCGCTTTCTATGATCTTTGCAAATTTGCGTTCGGAGCTTGAGAGCGAAGTATACGAATTACTTTTCGCAGAGAGTTAAACGAAAGGCAAAGAAGATGCGCTACAAAGATACCGAATACACATATATATCGGCAAAGGTGCGCGCGATGGAGGCATCACTTGTCGGGCGATATATGCTTGACCGCATGATCGCGGCGGAGGATACCGACGCTGCGGCGGCATATTTGCGCGAGTGCGGTCTTGAGCTTTCGGGGCTTACCGCCGCGGAGCGCGAAAACGTACTTGTCGGCGAGCTTGGGCGCGCCCTTTCCGAGATCGAAAAAAATGCGCCCTCACCGGGTGTCTTTGCCTTTTTCAGATATCCGTATGATTGCTCAAATGCAAAGGCGGTGATAAAGTGCCGAGTGAGAGGGATAGACCCCGAGGGTATGCTTTTCTCTGTCGGAACTGTCAACGAAAAAGATATTATTTCGGGCTTTGATAAATTGCCGGAAAATATGAGGGCGGCGGCATGGGAGGCGGAAAAAGCTTATACCGAAACCAAAAACCCGCAGCTTATTGATTTCATTCTTGACCGCGCGTGCTACGCCGATATGGAAAAGTGCTCGGAGCAGAGCGGTATCGAGTTTGTTAAAAATATTGTTGACGTACGCGCGGATATGACGAATTTTATGATAGCTTTGCGCGTTTTGCGTATGGGCTGCGGCGAGTACGGTGAGAGTGTGCTCAAAGAAGCACTGCTTCCCGTCGGCAAAATCGGAAGATCTGCGTTCTTACGCGCGTTTGCGGGCGGAGAAGAAGGAATTATCGCTGCCATCGCTCGCGGAGGCTACAGCGCGCTTGCGGAAAAGCTCTCGGTCGGAATTTCTCTCAGCGCAGCCGAAAAGCTTTGCGATAACGAGAAAACGGAGCAGCTGAAGGCCGCAAAATATAAGACTTACGGAATAGAGATCCCCGTGGCGTATATTGCCGCGGTTGAGGCGGAGATACAAAATATCCGAATCGTGCTTGCAGGTAAAGATGCGGGCATTGCACAGTCGGAAATCGTCGAAAGGACGCGTGATTCTTATGTATAAGATTGCAATAATAGGCGATAGGGACAGCGTGCTCGGATTTATGGCACTCGGCTTTGCCACATATGAGGCGGAAAATGCGGAAAGGGCGGCGAAAATACTGCACACAATAGCCCGTGATGAAAGCTATGCCGTTATATTTATCGTTGAAGATCTCGCCCAAAATATGGTCTATGATATATTGAAATATAAAGACGACCCTCTGCCTGCTATTGTTTCGATACCGGGACGAGCAGGGGCTAACGGGTTCGGAATGAACAGTATAAAGAGTGCAGTTGAGCGTGCCGTCGGCGCGGATATAATATTTAAGTAATTTTGGAGGTCGTAATGCCGGTCCAAGGAAAAATAGTTAAGGTTTCGGGTCCTCTCGTTATTGCAGAGGGTATGAAAGAGGCAGATATGTTTGATGTCGTCCGTGTGGGACGCGACAGACTTATCGGCGAAATAATAGAGATGCACGGCGACCGTGCGTCAATTCAGGTTTACGAGGAGACCGCAGGTCTCGGCAGAGGCGATACCGTTGTTTCAACGGGCGCACCTCTTTCGGTCGAGCTGGGTCCCGGTCTTCTTACAAATATTTATGACGGTATTCAGCGTCCTCTTGAAGCTATGAAGCTGAAGGTCGGTGCTAATATCACGCGCGGTGTTGACGAGCCGTCACTCGACAGAAATAAGCTTTGGCACTTTGAGGCAAAGCTTGAGTTCGGCGATCATGTAGAGCCGGGCGATGTCTACGGTACGGTTCAGGAGACCGACGTCATCGAGCATAAGATACTCGTTCCGCCCAAAACCCGCGGTACGATAATCGAACTGCGCTCGGGTGATTATAAGGTCACCGACAGAATAGGCAAAATAAAATATGAGGACGGCACGATAGACGATATTATGCTTATGCAGAAATGGCCTGTACGTGTTGCGCGTCCTTATGCCAAAAAGCTTGCACCCGACAATCCTCTGATCACGGGTCAGAGAATAGTTGACACGCTTTTCCCGATCGCAAAGGGCGGAACGGCATGTATTCCCGGTCCTTTCGGCTCGGGAAAGACGGTGCTTCAGCATCAGCTTGCAAAATGGAGCGATGCCGAGATCGTCGTTTATATCGGTTGCGGTGAGCGCGGAAACGAGATGACGGACGTTCTGCTTGAATTTCCGGAGCTTGTGGACCCCAAGACAGGTAGTTCTATGATGAAGCGCACGGTGCTTATCGCAAACACCTCGGATATGCCCGTTGCGGCTCGTGAGGCTTCGATCTACACCGGCATAACTATCGCGGAATATTATCGCGATATGGGTTATTCCGTCGCGGTCATCGCCGATTCCACGTCCCGTTGGGCTGAGGCTCTGAGAGAGATGTCGGGACGCCTTGAAGAAATGCCCGGTGAGGAAGGGTATCCTGCATATCTCACATCTCGCTTGGCTCAGTTCTATGAGCGCGCAGGCAAGGTCATATGCCTCGGAGGTGACGGACGTGAGGGTGCTCTGTCGGCAGTCGGTGCCGTATCTCCGCAGGGCGGAGATATCTCCGAGCCTGTTTCGCAGGCGACTTTGCGAATCGTTAAGGTTTTCTGGGGACTTGATTCGGCGCTTGCTTATAAGCGTCATTTCCCGGCTGTTAACTGGCTCAGCTCGTATTCTCTTTACCGCGACAGGCTTGCTCATTGGTTTGACCAAAATGTTGCCAAAGACTGGAACGAAAAGGTCAATCGCTTTATGAAGATACTTCAAAAGGAGGCGGAGCTTGATGAGATCGTAAAGCTCGTAGGTGTTGACGCGCTTTCGAGCGAGGATCGCGTTACACTTGAGATCGCAAGAGCTTTGCGCGAGGACTATCTCCAACAGAACTCTTTTGATCTTTCGGATAGCTACACCGAGCTTGATAAGCAGGACGCACTTCTTGATCTTATATTCCTTTTTGAGAAGAAGACAAGGGAAGCAGTCGCCCACGGTGCTGACATCGATAAGATCACGGATCTGCCCGTGCGAGAGCGCATAGGCCGTGCGAAATCCGTACCTTATGCAATTTATAAGAAAGAATACGCAAACATAGCAGAGGCTCTTGATAAAGAGCTTGCGACACTTACCGCGGAGCTTTGAGGAGGTAACAAATGATAAGAGAATACAGAACTATCGAAGAAGTTGCCGGACCTCTTATGCTCGTGCGAGGAGTTGAAGGCGTTAAATATGATGAGCTCGGTGAGATCGAGCTTGAGGACGGCGAGGTCAGACGCTGCCGAGTGCTTGAAGTCAACGGACGCAACGTCCTCGTTCAGCTTTTTGACAGCTCGGCAGGACTTAATCTTTCATCAAGCAAGGTACGTTTTTCGGGTCACGGAGTTGAACTGCCCGTGTCGCCGAATATGCTTGGCCGAGTTTTCAACGGTATGGGCGAGCCGATCGATAACGGCGTTAAGATAATTCCCGAAAAATCGGTCAATATAAACGGCACTCCGATAAATCCGGCGGCGAGAAAATATCCGTCCGAGTTTATTCAGACCGGAATTTCGACGATAGACGGACTTAACACACTCGTTCGAGGACAAAAGCTTCCGATCTTCTCGGGCTCGGGTCTGCCGCATGCAAATCTTGCCGCTCAGATCGCGCGTCAGGCAAAGGTGCGCGGAACGGAGGAGAAATTCGCCGTTGTTTTTGCAGCGGTCGGCATCACGTTTGAGGAAGCGGATTTCTTCATTTCGGACTTTAAAAAGACCGGTGCTATTGACAGAACTGTTCTGTTCATCAATCTTGCATCGGACTCTGCGATCGAGCGTATAGCAACACCCCGTATGGCGTTGACCGCCGCAGAATATCTTGCTTTTGAGCAAAATATGCACGTTCTTGTCATTATTACGGATATTACGAATTATGCCGAGGCTCTGCGCGAGGTATCGGCGGCGAGAAAAGAAGTTCCCGGACGCCGAGGATACCCCGGTTATCTATATACCGACCTTGCAACCATGTATGAAAGAGCAGGGCGCAAGGAGGGATCGGAGGGATCAATTACAATGATCCCGATACTCACGATGCCCGAGGACGACAAGACCCACCCGATCCCCGACTTGACAGGATATATTACAGAGGGTCAGATCATTCTTTCGCGAGATCTTTACAGAAAGGGATATTTGCCCCCCGTTGACGTGCTTCCGTCGCTTTCCCGTTTAAAGGATAAAGGAATAGGCGAGGGAAAGACGCGCGAGGATCATGCCGGCGTTATGAACCAGCTGTTTTCAAGCTACGCGCGAGGCAAGGACGCAAAGGAGCTTATGGTAGTTCTCGGCGAAGCGGCACTTACGCCAATTGACAGACTTTATGCGAAATTTGCCGATGCATTTGAGGAAAAGTATATAAATCAGGGCTTTTATGAGAACCGAAGCATCGAAGAAACTATGGAGCTCGGTTGGGAGCTGCTTTCTATACTTCCGCGTGCCGAGATGAAGCGAATCAAGCCCGAGTTTGTCGAAAAATATTGGCCTAAGAGGTAAGAGATGGCAGAGATCAGAGTAAACCCAACGCGAATGGAGTTGAAAAAGCTCAAGATCCGTTATGACACGGCACGAAGGGGACACAAGCTGCTCAAAGATAAGCGAGATGAGCTTATGCGGCAGTTCCTCACCATCGTTCGTGAGGATAAGGAGCTGCGCGAAAGCGTTGAGGCAAGGCTTATGGCGTCATACGGCAGCTTTTCGGCCGCAAACGCTGTCAGCAGCCCGAAAATGCTCACGGAGGCATTGATACTCCCACGGAAAGAGGGAAGCCTTACGGTTGGTTATAAAAATATGATGAGCGTGACCGTGCCGACGTTTTCCATGAGAGTTGAAAACAGCTCGGCTGACAGCTATAACTACGGCCTTGCGTTCACATCGGGCGGCCTTGACGATTCTTTGCGCGAGCTTGATTTTCTGCGCGAGGACCTTATAAAGCTTGCCGAGCTTGAAAAGACCGCACAGCTTCTCGCCGAGGAGATAGAACGCACTCGCCGCCGAGTTAACGCACTTGAACACATCATGATGCCTCGGTATCTTGAAGCTATCAAGGTCATAAAAATGAAGCTCGACGAAAACGAGAGAGGAAACACCACAAGACTTATGAAGGTCAAGGACATGATGCTCAAAGAGCAGCTCGCCCTTCCGGAAGATGATGAGTAATTGTTAACAAATTGTAAAAATACAAGCAATTTATCTTGCACAACCGGAATATGTGTGATATAATGCTTTTACAGACATAAGATCTTGTCAATATCTCACCGTCTTTGGTTCTCCCTCTATACCGAAGACGTATATATTGTATTGTCTGTGGGTAATAATTCACAGACACGGCTCTGCGGCACGGTTCCCCCAACTCCCCGCAGAGCCGACCTTTTTTATTTATAAAATTCGGATAACCTATTGAAAAAAGTCGGGAAATAGTATATAATAATACATTATGATTGAAGGAGAGCGTTATGGGGCGCGGGGCTAAGATATTTTTGATCTCATTTCTTATATCTGCGCTTGCTTTCGGTCTTATTGCGTTTTCGGTGATATCGGCACTTATCGGACTTGCCGCGCCGGTCGGCGATGAGGACGAGCTTAATGCGGGGGCGATCAAAGCCTCGGGTGACGGGTCTTCGTTTAATATCCTTGTGATCAACGTTGATTATCGACCGGAGAAATATTCTTATGATCCGGCGAGAGTTAACGCCCTCTTCGGTAACACGTTCGGAACAGGGTCGGGCGGCGGAAGCAGCGCGCAGATATCGCTTCTTTCCTGCGTGATCTTGCGATTTGATCGCGAGCGCGAGGAGGTAAGCCTAACGCCGATCCCGTCAGAAACACATATCGGCTTTGGTGACGAAGAAATGACTCTTTTGTCGATTTATGTAAACTTCGGCCATATTTCACTTATTGAGCGAGTTCGGGCAATGACAGGACTTGAGATCGATGAATATGCAGTGATCATACCGTCGGCGGCAGAGAGCATCGTTAATAAGCTCGGCGGCATTGAATACGAAAACGGGCTTATGTCATCGGTTTCGGCTGACGGTGAAAAAACCGTTAAAAGCGGGGCAAAAACGCTTTCAGGAGATGACGTCAGAACGCTTATGATCGCAGGTATTCCGAATTCAACCAAGGAGGGAACCGCGGTTGAATTGATAAAAGCCTTTCTTGCAAAAAGCGGAGGAGATATCTCGGCGTTATTGCCGAAGCTTCAAACCTCGCTGACGGAGGAAAAGCTGACCGGAGCAGCAAAATTGATTTTAGATGCTGAGGAATTTGAAAAAAAGGAGCTTGCGCTCATCGGTGAATATAAAAACGGCTTTTTTGAGCCGGATATTGAAGCAACAATAAATAAGTTTTCAAATTACAGAAAATATTACTCATGAGGAGATTAAAATGAACAATTCCGAAAAGACAATGGAAAAAATCGTTGCCCTGTGCAAAAACCGCGGATTTATTTTCCCCGGCTCGGAGATCTACGGCGGTCTGGCCAATACATGGGACTACGGACCTCTCGGCGTTGAGCTTAAAAACAACGTTAAGCGCGCATGGTGGAAAAAGTTCGTTCAAGAGAACAAATACAACGTGGGTCTTGATGCCGCAATACTCATGAATCCGCAGACTTGGGTCGCATCGGGTCACCTTGCGGGATTCTCCGATCCGCTTATGGACTGCCGTGAGTGCCACGAGCGTTTCCGCGCAGACAAGCTGATAGAGGACTGGTGCGCTGAAACGGGCTTTGAGCTTCCGAAGCCCATTGATGCATTTTCACACGCAGAGATGAAAGATTTTGTCGAGGAACACAACATTCCTTGTCCGACCTGTAAAAAGCATAATTACGGATATCCGCCAGTTCAACTTGATGTTCAA
>SVSW01000043.1 GCA_015064095.1 Oscillospiraceae bacterium
TACGGCGGCACCTTTGATCTTATCATGGAGCGCGTAATAGATATACTCGGCGGCGTGCCGACTATGGTCGTAATGGCGCTTTTTCAGCTGTATCTTGCATCGAGAGTCGGTCCTGTTTTGTCCATGCCGATCCAGCCCGTGAGTATAAAGGCAAACGCCATGGCGTCGCGCACAAGAATGCAATTTTACCGCTTTAAGCGCCAAGAGTACGTGCTTGCCGCACGAACGCTCGGAGCAGGCGACAAAAGGCTTATGTTCCGCCATATATTTCCGAACGCGATAGGCACTCTTATCACAGGCTCCGTTCTCACAATTCCGGGCGTTATATTCTCAGAATCCTCATTGACCTATCTCGGAATCGTCAATCTCAATTCATCGACAATGACATCGGTTGGCACAATGCTTGCAAACGGAAGGACCACGTATACAACATTTCCGCACATCATACTTTTTCCGGCTCTCTTTCTTTCGCTGCTTGAGATCTCGTTCAATCTTTTCGGTAACGGCCTGCGCGATGCATTCAATCCTACCCTGAAAGGAGCAGACGACTGATGGAAAAGAAGCTTGAGATCAAGGGTCTGCGAATTTCATTTAAAACTCCGAACGGCAAGCTTCAAGCGGTCAGAGATGTGTCATTTGATCTGTACAGCGGTGAAACGCTTTGCATCGTGGGAGAGTCGGGATCGGGAAAATCCGTCACCGCTAAATCCTTACTCGGCATACTGCCGAAAAACTCGATCGTTGAAGGCGGGGAGATATTTTATGACGGAAAAGATCTGCTAAGGTGCAGCGAGGACGATTTTTACAGTATTCGCGGTGATAAAATATCAATGATATTTCAAGATCCTATGTCGTCTTTGAATCCTATAATGCGTATCGGGAAGCAATTGACCGAAGCCATGATCCTAAAAGGCAAGGCGCGTCGCCGTTCGGCGCGCAAAAGCTGCAAGCACACCTTAAAGTGTCTTAAAAAGACCATGATCGAGGCGATCGCGAACGGAGGATTTGAAAAAGTGATCGGGCCTCTGCCCGTACCCGCAAAAAGCACCTCGGAGATCACCGAAATGTGCAAAAATTTCGGTGAAGATCTCTTTTCCTATGCCGAGATCGCCATTCGGTACTCCTCGGCGGTGTACGGGGAAAGAAAGCGCCGTGTACTTGAGCTTACGGAAAAATATCTTAAAGAAAACACCGTGAATACCAAAAAGCTTGCCGCAGCTGTGAAGGCTTCGATCGACCCTCTTGAAATAAAAAAGGACAGTATCGCATACACTTTCGGACGCGGCGATGCATCACTTATTAAAAGGCTCGATTCTCATTATAAAAAGCGGCTTTCAGCCGAAAAAGCAACAGATCATGGCAAAAAAGCTGCTGAGCTTATTGCGTTTTTGCAAAAAAATGCCGAAGATTCTCAAAAAAAGGTTACAAAAGCCGAAGCAAAGGCACGTGCCCTAAAGCTCATGGAGGAAGTCGGCATCGGCGACGCAAAAAAACGGTTTTATCAATACCCTTTCGAATTTTCGGGAGGTATGCGACAAAGGATAGTTATAGCGATAGCCCTCGCCGCAGACCCCGATATTCTCGTATGCGATGAGCCGACAACAGCACTCGACGTCACTATTCAAGCGCAGATCCTTGAGCTTATAAACAAAATAAAAGAGGAACGCAGGCTTTCTGTAATTTTTATCACTCACGACCTCGGAGTTGTGGCAAACATGGCTGACCGTATTGCCGTCATGTATGCCGGAAAGATCGTAGAATACGGCACATCGGCTGATATTTTCTATTCTCCGGCGCACCCGTACACCTGGGCACTACTATCATCAATGCCGGATCTTGACACCGACGAACGCTTGGAGGCGATACCCGGCACACCGCCGAATATGATATATCCCCCAGTCGGCGATGCTTTTGCACAGCGAAATAAATATGCCCTTAAAATTGACTATGAGCAAGAACCGCCAATGTTTAAGATAAGCGATACTCACTCAGCGGCAACTTGGCTTCTTCACCCCAAAGCACCAAAGGTCGAGCCGCCGGCAATTATTAAAGAAAGGGCTTTAAAAATGAAAAAGAGGGCATTCGAATGACGGAAGCAAAAAAGGATCAAACGCTTTTGCAAGTAAAAGATCTCTGCCTTTATTTTAAGCTGAACCGCGCGGTCGACAATATCTCGTTCGACATAAAAAAAGGCGAGGTATTCGGGCTTGTGGGCGAGTCCGGCTGCGGAAAGACGACAACGGGGCGTTCCATAATAAGGCTCTATGACATCACCTCCGGAAGCATTTACTTCAAGGGTGAGCGCATAGCAGCGGGAACGCTTTTATACAAAGAAAAAATAGCCGCCGCCAAAGCGGAGATCGCAGAGCTGAAAAAGCGCGGCGGCAACGGTGAAAAGATAAAAGAGCTGATTTCTACTATCAAAGATCAAGAGCGTGAGATAAAAGCGGCTAATTACGATCAAAAAAACTGCCCTCGCAGTCTTATCACGCAAATTCAGATGATATTTCAAGATCCGATAGCATCGCTCGATCCGCGCATGACCGTTCGCGACATTATTGCAGAGGGACTGATAATAGCCGGCGAGAGGGACAGAAAGCTCATTAACAAAAAGGTTTACGAGGTGCTCGACACGGTCGGGCTTGTTCGCGAGCACGCCTCGCGCTATCCTCACGAATTTTCCGGCGGTCAGCGGCAGAGGATCGGTATTGCTCGCGCGATCATCATGCAGCCTGAGCTTATTATAGCCGACGAGCCGATTTCAGCCCTTGACGTTTCGGTTCAGGCGCAGGTAATAAATCTTCTCAACGATCTTCGTAAAAAGCTCGGCTTGACTATCCTTTTTATTGCGCACGATCTCTCCGTGGTCAAATATTTTTCTGACCGTATCGGCGTTATGTATTTCGGCAAGCTTATTGAGCTTGCTCCGTCCCGCGAGCTTTTCGCAAATCCATGCCACCCATATACGAAATCGCTTTTATCGGCTATTCCCTTGCCCGATCCTGAATATGAGAAAAAACGGCGGCGTATCGTATATGATCCCGCCGCGCACGATTATAAAACAGACAAGCCCTCGTTTCGCGAGGTCTTTTGCGATCATTTTGTTTACTGTAATGAAGAAGAATTTAAAAATTATCGAAAACAAATCTATTAAATATACCGCAGCGATCCTTATAGGTCTTCTCATCGCTGCGGTGATACTGATTTTTCGCGCCGATCCTCTTGATCCCAAAAATCTTTCCGATGCGTTTTTTGTGCCCGCGATGCTCTATATCTGCTTTGGGCTTTTATCGTTCGCCTCAAACGAAGGAACGCTCGATATCATTTCTTATGCTTTTTCTTTCCTCTTTTCAAGATCGGGAAAGCATCAAAGATATTATGAATATAAAGAATATAAAAAAGGGCGGCGCAAGCCAACCCCTTATTATATTATTTTCATCGGTCTTTTTTTCCTGATACCGTCATTTGTGCTTTATTTGCTTCCGATGTTTATTTTGTAAACACCGAAGCCGCCTGCGTTTTCATGCACCTCGGCCTTTACAGTGCATTTCTTTTCTCCGATCTCCGCGCTGAATTCAAACTCATATACCGACCCGCCGTAATACGAATCGCTGAGAGAAAAATTGAAATCTTCCATTTCCGTGACGGTCACGCCCTCGGATAAAGCTATTCCCTTTTCCGCAAGCCCTTTATCAAATCGCTCCATCGCTTCCTTCGTTGCGGACTCCGAGCTCGGGTGCATAAAGCCTGCCGCCGCCTCGTAATCGCCCTCTCCCAGCGCTCCGAGAAGATTGCTTACAGAGTCACGGGCTTTTTCGGTCGCTTCCCTTAAACCGCATGAAGCGAGTGCGAAAACAAAAAGCACGCAAGCAACAATACAGATCGTTTTTTTCATTTGTTCTCCAAGTACCTTGATTTTTTGCCTCAAATATATTTCTTTATTTCGGCGAGGAGATTTTTATAATAGTGATCAAAGCCTTGATCGTTGGGGTGCAGGTAAAGATCCGCAAAATATTTTGAATCGTGCGGCACGAAATCAAAGCAATTTATAAACGTGACGTTCGGAAGATCCCGAACACAGTTTTTGATATCCTCTATTACGTTAGAAAATTCGCCGCATGACCTTATTTCATTACAGTTTTTGCGCCAGATCGGTCCGAGTGCAAATATTTTTGCATTCGGATATTTTTTTGACAGCGTAGCGTAAAATTCAGCGCAGTTTTTCTGCAGAGTTGCTCTGTCTGTCGAGCCCCAATCGTTCGTTCCGTATGCGACGGTGATGTAATCAAAATCAGCGTCTTCGGCAAGTGATGCAAGTTCAGGCCAGAATATCTCACCGCCGACGCCTTTGTTTTTTACCTCTGCCGAAAGTGCCTCACCGAGCCTTACAATATGATGCGCGGACGGACGCAGGCAGTCATAGCCCTGCGTTATGGAATCACCGAAAACGAGCATATGCTTTTCGGGTCTTACGGGCGTCACATATGCACCTTCGTCGATATTAAGCGACGAAAGCATGAATTTACAGCTCCACGGCAAATATACCGTAACGGTCTTTTCTTCCTCGCCGAGCGAAAACGTTCCTCTAACGTCGCCAGCAGGAAGAGATACCGAAGAATACTCCTCGGGGAGCTCCGTATTTGAAAAATTATCGATATATCCGACCGGCTTGCCGTTTGCGAACACGTCTATCGAATAGAAATTTCTCGTTGATGTATTATCCGTTACGCCGCGTATCCAAAGATTTTTGCTGTCTGTTTTAAAAACAAGCTTTACACAGGGGGCGAGCGAAACCTTTTTATACCGTCCTCCGAGAGAACGGTAATAATATGCCAGCTCTTGCTCCTTTGTAAAACGGAAAAACCTAAAATATTCGTCGATCAGCTCGACGCGATCAGCGCCCCAAGTTATATTTTTTATCTGTTCGTACGTAAGCTTCATTTTTCTTCCCTCTCAATCTGTTTATCAAAGCGGGCGGCCCCCGCTTTTTTAATTATACCTCGTTTTTTCCCATATGTCAAACTATTTTCATATATATGCTTGAAAAAAACAGCGAAATAAGTTATAATGATTACAATATCTTTCATATGGAGAAAATTTTGAACAAGGACATACTCTCGGCGCTCGCCTGCCCCGTTTGCGGCGGCGGATTTTCGCTCTCCGATAACGAAAAAAGTCTTATTTGCGAAAATCGGCACTGCTACGATATCGCAAAAAGCGGATACGTAAATTTTTGCGGCTCGCACGGCGGCGACTCAAAGGAAGCAATTGCCGCGCGGCGCAAGTTTCTTTCTCTCGGATATTACCGCCCGATAGCCGACGCGGTGGTTTCGCTTTTGAAAAAATACTCGCCCTCGGCAACAGTTGCCGACCTCGGCTGCGGTGAGGGCTATTACAGTGATATTATTGCAAAAAGCGGATTTGCAACACTCGGATTTGATCTTTCGCGCCACGGTGTTGAGGCGGCGGCAAAGCGCCGCGATGCAAACGCATTTTATTCGGTGGCAAGCGTTTTCGAGCTTCCCTTAAAAAGCGCGTCTGTCGGGGCACTGACGAACATATTTGCACCGTGTGCCGAAGCCGAATACGCTCGCGTTTTAAATGACGGCGGCATTTTGATAGTCGTCGGCGCGGCGGAGGATCATCTTTTCGGTCTTAAATCGAAAATATATGACACGCCCTCAAAAAACACTAACCGCGCGGATCTTCCGACTTCGCTTCCTCTTATTGACACCGTTCGCTTAACCTACGAGATCGAGCTTGAAACCAATGAGGAGATCAAAACGCTTTTCTCTATGACGCCTTATTTCTACCGCACGGACGCCGTGGGCTTTGCCAGACTCAACTCGCTCGATCGGGTCAAAACCGAGGTCGATGTGCTATTACATGTTTACAGAAAAGGATAAAAAATGAAAATTTCAGTTTGCATACCGATGTATAATGAATCAAAGATCATAGCCGACACGGCACGCACGCTTCATTCATACATGACAGACGAGTTCGGTGAGGATTTTGAGCTTGTCTTTTCCGACGACGGCTCATCGGACGGATCTGCCGAGATTGTGCGCGCGCTCGGACTTCCCTGTGTTCGTGTTGTCGGATATGAGAAAAACCGAGGCAAGGGCTGTGCCGTTCGCACGGCGTTTCTCGAAAGCCACGGCGATATTGCAATGTTCACCGATGCCGATCTTGCATACGGCACGCATGTCATAGGGCGCATTGCGCATGAATTTGAGGCGCACCCCGATGCCGATCTCGTTTTAGGCTCGCGCAATATTTCCTCAGACGGTTACGAGGGCTATACGCTCTTGCGCCGAATCGCGTCAAAAACATACATAAAAGTGCTGTGCTTCGTCGGTGGCTTTAAGCTTTCCGATTCGCAGTGCGGTTGCAAGGCGTTCCGCCGCGATGCGATAAGTAAAATTTTCCCTCGCTGTGAGGTTGACGGATTTGCATTCGATTTTGAGGCAATACTTTGGGCAAACAAGCAAAACCTGAAAATAGTTGAAATGCCCGTTAAGGTCATAAACCACCGCGAATCAAAGGTAAGTCTTTTCAAAGATTCGATTAAAATGCTTTGCGATCTTAGAAAGATGAAAAAAAGAATAAAAAAAGCAGACTTTTAAGTCTGCTTTTTTAATTCAAACCAGAAGGTACTTCCCTCGTTGAGCTTGCTTTCAACGCCGTATGGCGCGCCGTGCCCTTCGAGTATTCCCTTGACTATCGAAAGACCGAGACCCGTGCCGACTGCCGCACGCCTGTGAACGCGGTCGACCTTATAATATCTGTCCCAAATATCAGGGATCGCCTCGGGAGGAATTCCCTCTCCCTTATCCGAAACGGAGATGCGAACGTTGCCGTTTTCATCGCATACTTGGCTAACCTTGACATATCTCGTCTCGCCCGAATAGTTTATTGCATTGTTTATAAGATTGGATATGACCTGCAATATCCTCACTCGGTCTGCATTAACAAGGACGTTCTCCGAAGCTTCAAAGGATATATCAAAGCCGTCGCGCTCCTTAAATTTCTGATAACGCTCAAGCAAAGAGCGAACAGCCTCCGTCAGGTCAAAAGTCTCAAGCTCATATTTGACGTTCCCCGACTGTATTTTTGAAAGGTCGAGAAGGTCGTTGACAAGCTCTGAAAGATGCGTTGACTCATCTAT
>SVSW01000044.1 GCA_015064095.1 Oscillospiraceae bacterium
TTACATCATTCACCGTACGTCGCTCGGATGCTATGAGCGCACACTTGCACTCGTGCTTGAGAAATACGCAGGCGCGCTTCCGCTTTGGATGGCGCCCGAGCAGGTCAGGATCTTGCCGATCGGTGTTGAGCACGTTGAGCATGCACGGGCTGTTGCGGATAAGATGATGCGCGCAGGTCTGCGCGTGAACGTTGACGGCAGAAACGAGAAGATCGGATATAAGATCCGAGAGGCACAGCTCTCAAAGGTGCCTTATATGCTCGTCATCGGTGAAAATGAGATGAACGATGGCACGGTGGCAGTTCGCCGCCGTGGCAAGGGCGATCTCGGCGCCATGTCGCACGACGCATTTATTGAACAGGCTCTTACGGAAGTGCGTGAGCTTGTACTTGACTGATATTTTATATATTTTATATTTATGAGGTGAAATATGAATTATCTTAACGTTAAACCGTCATTAAAGGGCCTTTGCGCCGATTGCGGAGATTTTTTGATCGAAAACCAGCTTAAAAAGCGCGATCTTTGGAGCAAATTCGTTGATCAATATCGTTTGCAGTTAAACGGTGTTACCGGTGGATACAGCGGCGAATATTGGGGCAAAATGCTGCGTGGCGGCGTGCTCGTTTACAAATTCACCCAAAATGAGGAGCTTTTTGAGGTCCTCACGGAAACGGTGCGCGACATGTTGACCACCGCGGAGCGGGACGGCAGAGTATCCACTTATTCGAGAGACACCGAATTCCACGGTTGGGACATGTGGTGCCGCAAATACGTTATTTTGAGCCTTGAATACTATCTTGATATATGCCGCGATGAGAAGCTTAGCCGCGAGATCATTTCGTTTTTGCGCGGTGCGGCAGACTACATTATTGATCACATCGGTCTCGGTGAGGGCCAGATACATATAAACCGTACAACGAACGTATGGTTCGGTCTTAATTCCTCGTCTATACTTGAGCCCATGGTGCGCCTTTATAACATCACGGGAAAGAAGAGATATTTGGATTTTGCCGAATATATAGTAAAATCGGGATTTGCCGAAGGGTATAATATAGTTGAACGTGCGTATGAAAATCTTGTGCTTCCTTATCAGTACGGCGTTGCAAAGGCATACGAAATGATGTCGTGCTTTGAGGGCTTGCTTGAATTCTATCTTGTTACGGGAATTGAAAAATACAAGACCGCCGTTTTGAATTTCGCTCACGCTGTTATTGACAGCGAGGTAACCGTTATCGGAAGCTGCGGCTGCACTCACGAGCTTTTCGACCACGCCAAAAACCGTCAAACTCAATACTATTTTGATATTATGCAGGAGACCTGCGTGACCGTTACGTGGATGAAATTCTGCTCGCGCCTCTTGCTCCTTACGGGTGACAGCATTTTTGCAGACCAGATCGAGCACTCGTTCTACAATGCATATCTTGGCGCTCTCAACACGCAGGACAAAGACTGTGATTCTGTGATCGAGCACATAAAAGAGAAGGGCCTTGTCCGCACGTCTTTTGCGTTTGACAGCTATTCTCCCCTTATACCTGGCAAGCGCGGACGCAGATCAGGCGGATTCCAGGTGCTTCACGACAAGACGTATTTCGGCTGCTGCGTTTGCATCGGCTCTGCGGGCGCGGGAATTTTTGCAAATCACGCCGTATTGGGTGATGACGGTAAGGTCGTTATCAATTTCTATGAAAAGGGAAGCTATGAGATTGACGGTGGCAAAATAAAGATAGACATCGATACTCTTTATCCTGCTGACGGCAATATAAAGATCAAGGTTTGCTCCGAGGTCGATTTTGAGCTTAAGCTCCGCATACCGAAATGGGCAGGCGACGAGGGATATTCAACTGTATCCGTTAAAAAAGGAGAGAACGAATTTGAGCTTTCGTTTGATATGAGCATTCGCGAAACTCTGCCTATAACTTGGGATATTGATGCACTTTATACCAAGTGCTCCGGAACGGTAAAACCGCCCATTCTAGTAAAGCATAAAGAAGAGGAAGACAGATATATCTCGCTTGCTCGCGGTCCTCTGGTTCTCGCGGCAGACTCAAGACTCGGCAAAGATGCATTCAGCGAATTCAGCTTTAAGCGTGAAAACGGCGCTATTGAATATCGCGTTTGTGAGGACAAGGCGTTTGCAGATGGCGAAAAGGCTGTTCTTAAGTGCGAGTTTACCGCCGAGGACGGCACTCCCTTCTTCCTTATTAACTACTCATCAGCAGGCAAGGACTGGAAGACCCCGATTGCCGCTTGGTTGCCAACGAAATAATTGAAAAATTAAAAGCCTCCCGAAAGGGAGGCTTTTTTTATGCTTGCAGTAGAGTTGATTTTTTGAATTTTCTGTATTCTGCCACGACGCAGACGAAATGTACTGCTGCCGTTAAGAACCAGGTGATGGGATACGAGTAAAAAATTACTCTTATATTATCGGAGAAGAACGGATAGAAGATCAAATTTATCCACGCAATGCGCAGCAAGCACGATCCGATGAGCGAAACGATCGTCGGTGTCATCGATTTTCCAAATCCGCGCATGATGCAACAACCGACCTCCATAGCTCCGCATAAGAAATGCGCAAACGCGAAAATTCCCACGCGTATCATTCCTGCATCGACCGCAGCCGGGTTATCCGGCGCGAAAAAGCCTATAAGCGGTCTGCCGAAAACGAACATTAAGCTGCCCACTAAAAGTCCGAGAACCAC
This sequence comes from Oscillospiraceae bacterium, assembly GCA_015064095.1. Lineage (GTDB taxonomy): Bacteria > Bacillota > Clostridia > Oscillospirales > CAG-272 > RGIG3994. The sequence goes on from SVSW01000044.1 coordinate 2,700, forward strand.
AACGAGAAGCGTGTGCCAAAGAATGACTTTTTTCAGACGTTTCGACTTTTTTGCGCCGACATGCTGGCCCGTAAACGTGAGCGCCGAGGTGGAGATCGAGTTCATTACGACATATACATATCCTTCAAGGTTTGATGCCGCCGTATTTCCCGCAACGATCGCCGTATTGCCGAATGAGTGGATAGCTCCCATGATTATGACGTTCGATATCGAAAAAAGTGAGCTTTGTAAACCTGTCGGAATACCGATGGCGAGTATTTTTTTGAGCTTATCTGCGTGGAACTTTATCTTTTTAGGGTCAAACTTACAAGGACCGTCCGTTTTGAGCATATAAATGAGGATCATTATAGCAGAGACGATCTGAGATGCGGCGGTCGCAACTCCGACTCCGAGCGCACCGGAATTGAAGCCCAAAACCATGATAAGATTGAAAATAACGTTAACGACGCCCGCAACCGAAAGGAAGATCAGCGGCTGCGTCGTGTTTCCCGTCGATCGCAATATTGCCGCGCAGTAATTGTAGAGCAGGCCTGCGGGAATTCCGCAGAAATACGCGCGCATATATAGCGATGCTTGTTCAAGCAAGGAGGGCTCAATACCCATCCAGGTAAGAAGCGTTGGCGCGAATATGACACCGATAAGACCTATAAATATGCCGCAGATGATAGATAGCAGGATCGATGTATGTACGGTTTTTTCAACTTCCTCGTACCGTTCTGCACCGACGTCGTGTGCAACTGCGACACCCGCACCGACAGAAAGGCCGTTAAAGAGATTGACGAGTAGATTGCTAATTGCCCCGCAAGAGCCGACAGCGGCGAGCGCGATCTCGCACTCTGCGGGTGTTGCCCCTCCCCAACGCCCGACAACGAGAGTGTCTGCGGTGTTAAAAAGCAGATGCAAGACCGATGTTGCTATAAGCGGTATGGAAAATTTTATTATTTGCGGAAGTATGGGTCCTTCCGTCAGGTTTTTTTGCGGTTTTACCAATGTTGCCATTTTAAAAAGGGTTCCTCTTGAATTTCAGTCCTTATATTTTAGACCTTTTATTCGACAAAGTCAATAGAAAAAGTAAAATTAATACCCGCTTTTTTTGCCCGTAAAACGCCATAGTAGTTTGCGCAAAAATTCTGCGGGAATAACGGTGAGCGAGCATAAAAGCGTCGTTGCGAGCTCCTGCGGCAAAAGGGGTGAGGTGCGCAGAACGGAGCCGCCGAGATATATAAATCCTATCTGTATCGTGCATACGGCGGTCATTATAAAAAGAAAGGTTTTGTTGCGGCCGAGACCGGCAAAAATATTCAGTCTGTCCGTGCGCGCGCCAAAGCAATTAAGCACACTGGAAAAGATGAAAAACGCAAAAAATGCAGTCAGAAGGTAGATCGAAGAAGCGTCTGTGCGGAAGCTTCTTACAATATAAGGGCTTTTGAGGAAAATAACGCATGCTGCAAGCGAAAAACCGCCATGAAGTATCAAAGAATTGACCATATATCCGTTTAGTATCGGTTCGTCGCGCCGTTTCGGTTTTTCCTTCATATAGTCGGGAAGAGCAGGCTCACCTGCAAAGGCAAGACCACCGAGAGTGTCCATTATCATATTGATCCAGAGCATTTGTACGACTGTTACGGGTGAATCGAAGCCGATAAAAGGTCCGATCATCGAAATTCCGCAAGCGCAGAGGTTCATCGTAAGTTGGAGGGTTATGAATTTTCTTATGCTTTTGAACACCGTGCGCCCGTAAAGCACAGCGCGGACTATTGAAGAAAGATTGTTATCAAGTATTACGATGTCGCCGGCATCCTTTGCAACCTGAGTACCGCTACCCATAGAGAAGCCGACGTCGGCTCGCCGAAGCGCAGGAGCGTCGTTTATTCCGTCTCCCGTCATTCCGACGACGAGATCCGTCTCCTGAGCAACGCGAACAAGACGGCTTTTATCACCCGGAAGGGCGCGCGCGACCACGGCGAGCCTCGGCAAGATCTCCGACAGGCGTTTATCCGTCAACCGGGCGAGCTCCTCTGAGGTCAGGCATATACCGTGCTCGGCGGAGGCGATGCCGCATTCGCGTGCTATTGCCTCGGCTGTGTCGCGCGCATCTCCCGTGATCATCACGGTATGTATCCCCGCGCCCGAAAGCTGCGCGACAGCCGCCTTTGCCTCGGGGCGAAGACGGTCGGAAAGCTCAGCTCCGCAGAGAAGGAACCATGAGCCCCCCGTTTTTGCGGCGATCGCAATTACGCGAGCACCGCGGCGCGTGAGCGACTGTATTTTTTGCTCAAATTCAGATTTCCGCAGGGGTAAAATCTGCCCGCTCGCCGATATATAAGAGGAAACGAGCGGAAGTATCTTTTCCGGTGCGCCCTTTATAAGCTCGATCTTTCTTTTGCCGGTGAGAGCCACAGAGGAGTATTTGTTCGCGCTGTCAAACGGTATTTTTGATATTACCTTGAAGCCTGATGGCTTTGATCTCACCGCGGCAAGCCAGGCGCGGTCAGTGGCGTTTCCGCCGGAAATGCCTTTATCGGTTATCAATGCGTCCGTATTATATGTGCAGGAAACAGAAAAAAGCTCAGAAAGCTCGCCCTTCAGCTTATCGGGCAAGGTGATCTCACCGTCGCCGAGATGCAGTGCCAAAAGTCCGAGGCGACCTTCGGTCAAGGTCCCCGTTTTATCGGTAAAAAGGATATTCATACTGCCCGCCGCCTCGATACCCACGGGCTTTTTTACGAGAACATTGTCCTTCATCATTCGGCGCAGATTTGATGCAAGCACAACGGCGACCATCATTGGCAGTCCTTCGGGTACGGACATTACGAGAACGGTCAAGCCGAGGGTGAACGCAGATAAAAGATTTTTGAATACAAATTCGGGGTTAGAAAGCTTTAACATAATGACATCGCGCGCCCAGCCGCTGTCGATGACGACTATATTAAAAATATATGCAAGTGCGACGAAAGCGGCAAGAACATAGCCGATCTTGCTTATCTGCTTTGCAAGCACGGCAAGGCGCACGCGCAGGGGGCTTTCGCGCGGTCGCTCGCCGATCTCGCGCGATATTTCACCCAAAAAGGTCGATGAACCGACCGAATGAACGACCGCCTCTGCCGTACCGCCGACGACGGTGCAGCCGCGGAAAACGGCCGAGGGAGAAGCAGGGTCATTTTTGTTTTCTCGAGAGGGCATCTTTTTGACCTTTTTGCTTTCGCCTGTCATTGAGGACTGATCGACCTCAAGCGCGCCGGAGATCATATATGCATCGGCGGCGATCCGTTCTCCCGTTGATATGATGAGAATATCGCCGACCACAATATCCTCAATAGGTATCTCCCGTATGCCTTCGGCACGGCGCACGCGGCACATCTCACTTTTGCTTTCCTCATCAAGCCGCAAAAAAGCGGACTCGGAGCTGTATTCGGAGATGGTGGAGATAAGCGTTGCAAGAAAGACCGCAACGGCGATGCCGATAGTTTCGATAATATTTCCGCCGTGCAGGGAAAAGAGCGCGTTGACGGCAAGTGCGGCAAGCAAAATTCGAATAACGGGGTCGCCCATTGCGCCGAAAAAGCTTCGGACAAAGCTTTTCCTTTTCGGACGGGGCAAGATGTTCGCGCCGTGTTCTTGCCTTGATAATTTTACCTTGTCTTCGCTGAGAGGCTTTATATTCAATGCTTTCACTCCTAATTTTTAATATATAAAATCTTATGCGGACGGGCTTTTTATCATAACCGCGTTTTGTTTGTTGATAAAAAATAGTTTTACGGTCTTGAAATGATGGGGTTCTTATGGTATAATTACTTATATATTGAAATAAGGAGCTAATTATGAAATATTATCTTGCTATTGATATCGGCGCGTCCAGCGGTCGCCACATTCTTTGCCACCTTGAGGGCGGCAAGCTTTGCCTTGAAGAGGTATATCGCTTTGATAACGGCTTTGTCGAGCGCGACGGACATTTTTACTGGGATATCGACTCGCTTTTCTTCAATGTGCGAGAGGGCATTAAGAAATGCGCGGAGCTCGGCAAAATACCCGTTAGCGTCGGTATTGACACTTGGGGAGTTGACTATGCCTTGCTTGACGCTGAGGATAAGCTCATTGACGGTATTTTCGCCTATCGCGACAGCCGCACGGAAACGGCGGTCGGTGAGGTTTACGGAATTATTCCTAAGTCGGAGCTTTTCTCGATCACGGGAACGGCAGAGAACAGCTTTAACACAGTCTTCCAGCTCTACTGCGATAAAAAGACAGGCAAGATCGAAAAAGCCGAATCGATGCTCTTTATACCCGATTATTTGAACT
>SVSW01000045.1 GCA_015064095.1 Oscillospiraceae bacterium
AACGCAGACGAGGGCGACCCCGGCGCATTCATGGACCGTTCGATCCTTGAGGGCGACCCGCACGCACTTATCGAGGCTATGGCAATAGCAGGCTATGCTATCGGTGCTGACGAGGGTTATGTTTATGTTCGTGCAGAGTACCCGATCGCAGTTCAAAGACTTCAGATCGCTATTGACCAGGCTCGCGAATACGGCCTGCTCGGAACCGATATCTTTGGAACAGGCTTCAATTTCGATATGCACATTCGTCTTGGCGCAGGTGCATTCGTTTGCGGCGAGGAAACTGCTCTTATGACCTCTATTGAGGGTAACCGCGGTGAGCCCCGTCCCCGTCCTCCGTTCCCGGCAGAAAGCGGACTTTACAGAAGACCGACAGTTCTCAACAACGTTGAGACTTATGCAAATATTCCCCAGATCATTCTCAACGGACCGGAATGGTTCTCAGCCATGGGTACAGAGAAGTCAAAGGGAACAAAGGTATTTGCACTCGGCGGTAAGATCACCAATACGGGTCTTGTTGAGATCCCGATGGGAACAACTCTCCGCGAAGTCGTCGAGGAGATCGGCGGCGGTGTTCCGAACGGAAAGAAGTTCAAGGCGGCTCAGACCGGCGGACCTTCCGGCGGCTGCATTCCCGCAAGCCTTATAGACACCCCCATTGACTATGACAACCTTATCGCCATCGGCTCGATGATGGGCTCCGGCGGACTTATCGTCATGGACGAGGACAACTGCATGGTTGATATCGCACGCTTCTTCCTCGACTTCACCGTTGATGAGTCCTGCGGTAAGTGCACACCTTGCCGTATCGGTACACGCCGTATGCTTGAGATACTCGATAAGATCATCGCAGGTAACGGCGAGCTTGAGGACCTCGATCGTCTTGAGGAGCTTGCAAACTACATCAAGGCAGGCTCGCTCTGCGGTCTCGGTCAGACGGCTCCGAACCCCGTTCTTTCAACCCTTAAATATTTCCGCGATGAGTATCTTGCTCATATCGTGGACAAGAAGTGCCCCGCAGGCGTATGTAAGAACCTTCTTACCTTCGTTATTGACGAAGATAAGTGCAAGGGCTGCACGCTCTGCTCTCGCGTTTGCCCTGCAGGAGCTATCAGCGGTGCCGTTAAGACACCTCACGTCATTGACCCTGCAAAGTGCCTGAAGTGTGGCGCATGTGTCGAGAAGTGCAAATTCGGCGCGATCTCGAAGAAATAAGTGAAAGGAGACAATAAAAATGCAAACTGTAAACATTAAGATAAACGGCAGAGAGTATACGGTCGAGAAGGGTATATCCGTTCTTGAGGCTGCCCGTCATGCCGGTATTGATATCCCGACACTTTGCTATCTCAAAGATATAAACGAGATCGGTGCTTGCCGCCTTTGCCTTGTTGAAGTTAAGGGTGCTCGCGGTCTTGTAACCGCTTGCGTATATCCCGTCGCGGAGGGAATGGAGATCACCACAAATTCTCCGAAGATCCGCGCATCGAGAAAGATGAACCTCGAGCTTCTTCTTTCGAACCACAAAAAGGACTGCCTCTCCTGCGTCAGAAGCACCACCTGCGAGCTTCAGAAGCTCTGCAATGAGTACGGTGTTGATGAGCACTACTTCGGCGGTGAGAGAACGGAATATGAAGTAGATACTTCCTCTCCCTCCATCGTTCGCGATAACAATAAGTGCATACTTTGCCGCCGCTGCGTTGCAGCCTGCGCAAAGATGCAGGGAATCGGTGTCATCGGTGCGAACGACCGCGGATTTGACACTCAGATCGGTTCTCCGTTCGGCATGAACCTTGCCGATACATCTTGCATTAACTGCGGACAGTGCGTTGTTGCTTGCCCCACAGGTGCGCTCTATGAAAAGGACGACACCCAGAAGGTATTTGAGGCTATTGCTGATCCCGAGATGCACGTTGCTATCTGCACAGCTCCCTCCATTCGCGCCCAGATCGGCGAGTGCTTCGGATATGAGCCGGGTACAGATACCGAGGGTAAGATGGTCGCAGCTATTAAGCGCCTCGGCTTTGACGGCGTTTATGATATGAACCTCACCGCTGACCTCACCATTATGGAAGAGGCAACCGAGTTCCTCGGCAGAGTTAAGAACGGCGGAAAGCTCCCGATGATCACCTCCTGCTCGCCCGGCTGGATCAAGTACTGCGAGCACTATTTCCCGGAGATGACCGAGAATCTTTCCACCTGCAAGTCGCCCCAGCAGATGTTCGGTGCAACTTATAAGACCTACTACGCACAGAAGATGGGTCTTGATCCCAAGAAGATCGTTTTCGTATCGGCAATCCCCTGTACCGCAAAGAAGTTCGAGGTCGGCAGACCCGATCAGTCCGCGGCAGGCGTTCCGGACGTTGATTACGCTATCACCACTCGCGAGCTCGCAAAGATGATCGAGGTCGCAGGTATCGACTACCGTTCACTTGATGACGAGAAGTTCGACGTTCCGTTTGATATCGGTTCGGGTGCCGGCGCTATCTTTGGTGCAACCGGTGGCGTTATGGAGGCTGCTCTGCGTACTGCGGCTGAGGTTATCGAGGGCAAGCCTCTTGAGAAGCTCGAGTTCAACGATGTTCGCGGAACCGATGGCATCAAGAGAGCTACGTATAAGCTCGGCGATATTGAGCTTCGCGTTGCTGTTACAAGCGGCACTGCAAATGCCAAGAAGCTTCTCACCGCTGTTCAGAACGGCGAGGAGAAGGTCGACTTCATCGAGGTCATGGCATGCCCCGGCGGCTGCGTAAACGGCGGCGGACAGCCCTATCAGCCTGCAAAGGTCAGAAACAATGTTGACCTTCGCGCAAAGAGAGCCGCGATCCTTTATAACGCGGACAAGAATATGGATCTGCGCAAGTCTCACGAGAACAGCGCAGTCAAGAAGCTTTACGACGAGTTCTTCGGAGAGCCCAACAGCCACAAGGCTCACGAGATCCTCCACACCTCGTATGTAAAGCGCGGTCTTTGATAAAAACGCTTAAAATGAAAAGCCCCTGCGAAAGCAGGGGCTTGATTTTTTGAAAATAGCTGTTGCATATCGCTTTGTCAACAATTATTGATAAAGCTTCGGGGTCGTTGACACGCTTTGTCGAAAAATGTTATAATCTATGTATTATAATGTATAGGGAGAATTACTGACTGTGATCCACGTACTCTACAATCCTATTGCAAGCAACAAAAAGGGACGCGAAAATGCCGAAAAAATAAAAGAAGTTATAAAGGACAAGCCGCTTAATCTTGTTGATGCAACAACTATTTCCGACTATGATGAATATATAAAGTGCCTGCCCGAGGACGATGAGCTTATCATCGCCGGAGGCGACGGAACGCTCAACAGATTTGTCAACTCCGTTGACACAGATGCGCTCACACGCGATGTTCTGTATTATGCCGCAGGTTCGGGCAACGATTTTATGCACGACGTTGCCGACAAGGCGGAAAACGGAATGATAAAGCTAAATGACTACATAAAAAATCTTCCCACAGTTATAGTCAACGGTGAGGAGAAGAAATTTATAAACGGCATCGGCTTCGGAATTGACGGATATTGCTGTGAGGTCGGAGACGAGCAGCGCGCAAAATCCGATAAGCCCGTAAATTACACCGGTATTGCCATCAAGGGTCTGCTTTTCCACTTTAAGCCCGCAAACGCGACCGTCACGGTCGACGGAGTAACGAAAAAATATCCGAAGGTTTGGATCGCGCCAACGATGAACGGGCGTTTTTACGGCGGAGGTATGAACGTAACCCCCGAGCAGGACAGACTGAATGAGGAAAGGACTGTTTCCGTCGGAATATTCTACGGAAAGGGAAAGATCAAAACGCTTATGGTATTCCCGAAGCTTTTTACAGGCGAGCACGTAAAGCATACCGAAATGTTTGATCAGGTTACGGGTCACGAGGTCACGGTCAAGTTCGACCGCCCCTGCGCCCTCCAGATCGACGGCGAAACGGTAAAGAATGTCAAGTCCTACACCGTAAAATCCGCAGTTCTCGCAAAGGTTTAACTGATTAAGATAAATCCAACACAGACAGGGTGTCTGTGTTGGATTTTTATATGTTTGATAATGCGGACAATTTTTTTGTTCACAAAAAATTAACAGCAGAAAATGTAAATATATGTTGCAAAGTTGACGAAAATGGTATACAATAATTGAGATCAAAAAAGTAAGGAAAAAACTATGGAAAAAGAGAAGCGTATATATGCCGATAACGCGGCAACAACGCCCGTTTTGCCGGAGGTCGTCGAAGCTATGCTCCCGTGCTTTACGGAGCTTTGGGGCAACCCCTCAAGCCTTCATGCAGACGGACAGGCGGCGGCAGAAAAGCTGATTGCGGCACGAGCGACTATCGCAAATGTGATAGGTGCGGCACCGAGCGAGATCTATTTCACATCTTGCGGCTCGGAGTCCGATAACTGGGCGATTAAGGGCGCGGCTGCAATGGCTAAAAACGGCAGAAACAAAATAATAACAAGTAAGATAGAGCACCCAGCGGTCATGAACACCTGCAAATCTCTCGAAAAAGACGGCTTCACCGTCGCTTATATCGGAGTGGACGAAAAGGGTATCCTCGATATGAACGAGCTTTCCTCAGAGCTTGATGAAACGACAGCTATCGTTGCGATCATGCTTGCAAACAACGAGATCGGAACTATCCAGCCGATAAAAGAGATCGCAAAGCTCGCAAAGGAAGCAGGAGCATTAATGTTTACCGACGCGGTACAGGCTGTCGGAAGCATCAAGGTAGACGTCAAGGAGCTCGGTGTTGACATGCTCGCGTTCTCGGGTCATAAGCTCGGCGCACCCAAAGGGATCGGCGCGCTCTACATCAAAAAGGGAACAAGAGTTAAAAATCTCATAAACGGCGGCGCACAGGAGAACGGCAAGCGTGCGGGAACGGAAAACCTGCCGTACATCGTCGGTCTTGCAAAGGCCCTCGAAATTGCAGATCAAAAGCTGCCCGATATGGAGCGTGTTCGCGCGATGAGAAACCGTCTTATTGACGGCCTTACGAAGATCCCGTATTCAAAGCTGAACGGCGACCGAGATATGCGCCTGCCCGGCAACGCGAACGTTTCGTTTGCGTTTATAGAGGGTGAGAGCATGTTGCTTTGGCTCGATATTATGGGAATTTCGGCGTCCACCGGCTCTGCCTGCTCGTCAAAATCGCTTGAGCCGTCTCACGTTCTTCTTGCAACGGGACTTCCGATTGAAATGGCTCACGGCTCGCTTCGTTTCTCGCTGTCGCATATGAACACCGAGGACGAGGTCGACAGAATAATCGAGGTCGTGACCGAGGTCGTCGCAAAGCTTCGTGCGATGAGTCCGCTTTCCGCAGAGGCTCAAAACGAAGCAGTATATGTAAAATAAGGAGATAAATATGGCATACAGTGCAAAAGTAATGGATCATTTCACGAACCCGCGTAATGTCGGCGAGATCGAAAATGCAGACGGTGTCGGAACCGTCGGCAACGCAAAATGCGGCGACATCATGCAGATGTTCATTAAGGTTGAAAATAATATAATCACAGACGTAAAGTTCAAGACGTTCGGCTGCGGCGCAGCTATTGCGACCTCGTCGATGGCAACGGAGCTTATAAAGGGCAAGAGCATTGACGATGCGCTCAAGCTCACAAACTCCGCAGTTGTCGAGGCACTTGAGGGGCTGCCCCCCGTTAAAGTTCACTGCTCGGTGCTTGCCGAGGAGGCGATAAAGTCCGCGATCGCGGATTACTATAAAAAGCAGGGAATCGACAAAGAGGTCGAGATGCCGTGCGATTGCCACGACTGCGCTTGCGGAGTTGAGCATTAATTGGCTGTTGATAATAAAAAAAGAGGCTTTAAAGCCTCTTTTTTTATCTGTATGAAAGAGCTCTTTCAAGCTCTTTTTTTGTATTTCCCGTAAATCGGGGTGCGCCGAGAACGAGCAAGACATCGTCATCTGTCAGCTCCGCGATCACAGCGGAGAGCTTTTTGAATATCCCTTTTCCCTCAAGCCTCAGTGGCTCTGATTCCGAAAATCCGAAAGCCGAAAACGCGCCGAGAAGCATATTTTCGTCAAAATCCCCGGAAATGACGGGTTTTATCCTAAATCCGATAAGCGGGCGCAGATTTGAAAGTGCCGCACCGAGGTGCTCAATATCCGCAGCGGTTTCGGCAGAGTCGATCACTATTGCAGGGGAGAGCGAAACAAAATCAAATCGTAGCGGTATACGCGCCTTTGCGATCCCGCGCGCAACATCTGCGCTGTGAAGCGGTATACCGGCGCGGCGCAGAGCGTAAACGGTCTCAATAGCCGCGAGCACATTTGAAATATGGAAATCCGCAGAAAAGGGAACGGAATATGTCTTTCCGCGGTAATCAAACACCTTGCCCGATATGCGGTGCTCTTTTATCGAAAGCTCGCCGTGCGCGGGAACGGTCATGCGGCTGCCGACCTTGGCGCAAGTTCCTGAAATGATACCGTAAGCCTCCTTGCCGACACCGCTGCAAATGACCTCGCGAGTGCCGCGGCGTATCGTGCCGCAGGCGGTGCGAAGCTGCTCTCCGTCAAGCGATCCGCCGCAGATGAAGGAAACGAGCGGTGGATCGATAACACCCGTCGGATCGGCACGGCTTTCACCGCATTCAAGTATTGATATTTGACAAGAATGGTCTGCGAACGCCAAAAGCGAGGCGGCACAGATTATCTCCTCCGATGTCGGATCCGGGGAGATCTTGCCTTCAAGCAAATTCTTTGTTATTTTATAAGTTACCGGCGAATCGGCAGTTTCATCTGCGCTTTTTGATGAAGCCAGCTCAATATCGGCTTTCATTTTTTCGACCGATGTTGAAACTCTGTAAACATACTCCGCAAATTCTGCATGGGAGAGAGGGACATTTCCTATTGAGATCCGTTCACGCAACTCAAAAACATGAGGATTTGTAAACGAACCCACCAAAAGCCCGGCTTCGCCGAGTATTGCCGAAAGCATAAGTGCGGACGAGGTCT
>SVSW01000007.1 GCA_015064095.1 Oscillospiraceae bacterium
ACCTGCTTCGAACTGTTTAATTCCCTCCCAGAAGCTCTGTTCGGTTACTTCAATCAGTTTCTTTGCAGCAGGATCGGCGTTACCGACGGCAAAGGTTCTCGCTGAGTCTCCGTGAAATCCTTTATAAAAGGCTCCCACATCGACCTTAACGATGTCCCCGTCCTGTATAATGCGCTTCGCACTCGGTATTCCGTGAATTACTTCATCGTTTATAGAGATGCACGCGCTTCCGGGGAAGCCACCGTAACCGAGGAAGGACGGCTTTGCTCCGCTTTTTTCGATATGCTCACGAATGAGTGTATCTATATACTTGGTGCTGACTCCCTCGCGAATATTTTCACTCGCAACGAGCAACGCCTCAGCGGTAATTCGTCCCGCCTCTTTCATTACGGTAATTTGTTCAGAATTCTTAATCTGTATCATTATTCAAAACGGCGTAGAGCCTCAAAGACAAGCTTCGTGGTATCCTCGACCTTTTCCTGACCCTCAACGATCACAAGATTGCCTCGCTTACTGTAATAATCCTTAAGCGGCTCTGTGATATTGTGGTAGGTCTCAAGTCTTGAAAGCACTGTTTCGGGAGCGTCATCTTTACGGATAACGAGCTCGCCATTGCACTTGTCGCAAACACCTTCGGTTTTGGGCGGATTGTAGACTATATGATGTGTCGCACCGCAAACGGGGCAAACACGGCGTCCACTCATTCGCTCGACTATCTTTGCATCCTCAACTTCAATATCGAGAACTGCATCGATTGCAACCCCCATCGCATCGAGAGCCTCAGCCTGAGGTATCGAGCGTGGGAAGCCGTCAAGAATAAAGCCTTTCTTGCATTTATCGGAAGAAAGATATTCTTTGATGATTCCGATCACTGTTGCATCGGGAACAAGATCGCCGCGATCCATATAGGATTTGGCTTCAAGTCCGAGTGCTGTGTTGTCCTTGATTGCCGCACGGAGTATCTCGCCGGTCGAAACCGAAGGAATTCCGTACTTCTCGGAAATTTTTTCCGCTTGCGTGCCTTTACCGGCACCGGGCGCTCCGAGTAAAATCAATTTCATAATTTTACTTTCCTCCGAATTAATCAAGGAAGCCCTTATAGTTACGCATTGTCATCTGTGCCTCAAGATCACGAATGGTCTCAAGTGCGACGCCGACAACGATCAGAAGCGAAGATCCGCCGAATGCAAGGCTTGCAACCTGAGTGGAGAAGACACCTGCGATCATAGGAAGACCTGCAACAACGATTAAGAAGAACGCACCGATAAGAGTGATTCTGTTAAGAACCTTCTTAATGAAATCCGATGTCGGACGTCCGGGACGGATACCGGGAATGGCACCGCCGTTGTTTCTGATGTTATTGGCTACCTCAACGGGATTAAAGCTTATCATTGTATAGAAATACGAGAAAGCTATAAGCAACACGAGGTAAATAAGAATATAGGGCCATCTGTTGGTCTGAAGATACTGATCAACAAACCAAGCAAAGTTATAGTTAGTATCCATCGAGAACATCTGAACGATGGTCGCGGGGATAGAAACAATAGAGCTTGCGAAGATGATAGGCATAACGCCCGTCATGTTCATCTTAAGGGGAAGATGTGTTCCCTGTCCGCCGTACATCTTGCGACCGACAACTCTCTTTGCATACTGGATCGGGATTTTTCTCTCGCTGTTGGTGAACCAAACGCAGAGCACCGTCAGTCCGAGGACTGCGATAACAACGCCGAGAGCACCGAACAGGCCGCCGAGATTGAACTTACCTGCAGCGGGAACGATCCAATACCAAAGATTCATGCACATACCGGGAACGCTTGATATGATATTCGCAAAGAGTATCATTGAGATACCGTTTCCGATGCCGTGCTCGTTGATCTTTTCCGCAAGCCACATAATGAGGGACGCACCCGCACAGTAGCAAGCGATAATGACGATCAGCGGGAAAATTTGGATCTTATCCGTAAATACGAGCCAGCCGTTGTTGAAAAGGAGCATTGCATAGCCGTAAGCCGTGATAAGTGCAAGACCTACCGTGACGTAACGGGTTATTGCATTGATCTTCTTTTTGCCGTCCTCTTCCTTTGCCATTCTCTCAAGCGGAGGAATTGCAATGGTGAGGAGCTGCATAACGATCGAAGCCGTGATGTACGGGCTGACGGACAGAGCAAAAAGTGTTGCCTGTGCCATAGCGCCACCGGAAAGGAGGCTCATGAAATCGAGCACCGTACCGCTGAATTGGCTGTAATAGTTAAGAACCTCTGTGTTTACATAAGGAACGGGGATGCTTGCGCCTAAGCGGTAGATGAGGAGAATGAGCAATGTGAAGAGAAGCTTATTGCGAAGCTCCGGTACCTTCCATGCGTTCTTAAGCGTCTGAAACATCTCAAGCCTCCTCGATCTTTCCACCTGCTGCTTCTATCTTTTCCTTTGCACTTGCTGAAAAGACGGTTGCCTTGACAGTGAGTTTTTTGGTAAGATTTCCACCGCCGAGGACCTTAAGTCCGTCAAGCTCGCGGCGAACTATCTTCTTCTCAATGAGAGTTGCGAGATCGACAATAGCGCCGTCCTCAAATTTGTTGAGAGCCTCAACATTAACGATTGCATAGTTCTTTGCAAACTTGTTGTTGAATCCACGCTTAGGGAGCTGACGGTAGATCGGGAACTGACCGCCCTCGAAACCGAGACGGACGTTGCCCGAGCGAGCCTTCTGGCCCTTGTGTCCCTTACCTGCGGTCTTTCCGTTGCCGGAAGCAGGACCTCTTCCTACGCGGAAGGGCTTCTTTGCAGAGCCTTCTGCGGGAGAAAGTTCATGAAGTTTAAATTCTTTCATCGTTCGATCCTCCTTCAAGCTTCCTCAACCTTGACAAGGTGAGCGAGAACTTTGATTTTTCCGGCGAGAACAGCGTCATCGTTATGGGTGATGCTGTCGCCAATCTTGCGAAGGCCGAGCGAAGCTGCGGTTGCCTTCTGTGCGGGCTTAGAGCAGATAAGGCTCTTGACAAGTGTTACCTTTTTCATTTCGCTTTACCTCCTCAACCCTTGATCTGATCCACGCCGATCTCTCTTGCCTTTGCGACTTCCTCTGCCGTGCGAAGCTGCTTAAGACCCTCGATGGTAGCTTTAACAACGTTCGTCGGGTTGTTGGTGCGCAGGCACTTTGCGCGGATATTCTTGATTCCGGCGAGCTGGAGAACTTTTCTTACCTTATCGCCGGCGATAATACCGGTACCGGGTGCGGCAGGCTTAAGAAGAACCTTGCCGGCGCCGAATTCACCGAGCACCTCGTGAGGAATGGTTGTGCCCTTAAGAGAAACGGTTATCATATTTTTCTTTGCGTCTTCAATTCCCTTGCGGATCGCTTCGGGAACCTCAGCAGCTTTTCCGAGACCTACACCGATGTGTCCGTTCTCATCTCCGACTACCATGAGTGCGGCAAATCTTGCGATACGTCCACCTTTTACGGTCTTGGAAACACGGTTCAGGGCAACCATATCCTCTTTAAGGTCGAGGGTTGCCGGATCAATTTTGTTAATTGCCATGTTTTTACTCCTTATGAATGTTCAATGTGTGTTGAACAGCGTGTAAACCGGAAGCCTGAGCTTAGCTCAGAACTTCAGACCGCCCTCGCGGGCTCCGTCTGCAAGCTCCGACACGCGTCCGTGATAAAGATAGCCGCCGCGGTCAAAAACGACATCGGTGATACCCTTTTCTTTTGCTCTCTCTGCAATGGTGAGTCCGACCCACTTTGCAGCAGCCTTGTTGCTGCCGATACCCTCGAAAGCCTTTTCGAGAGTCGAAGCGGAGACCAGCGTGATGCCCTTAACATCATCAATGATCTGAGCCTGGATATTGGCGTTAGAGCGATATACGCAAAGGCGCGGACGCTCTGCTGTTCCCGAGATCTTAGCTCTGACTCTGACGTGTCTTTTAAGACGGGCCTTATTTGCATCTTTTCTTGATACCATCTGATTCCACTCCTTTCATTATTTACCGGTCTTACCGGCCTTGCGGCGAACATACTCGCCGTTGTAGCGAACACCCTTGCCGTGATAGGGCTCGGGGGGTCTCTTGCCGCGGATAACCGCTGCCATCTGACCTACGATCTGCTTGTCAATACCCTTGACGATGATGGTGTTGGGGTTCGGGACCTCAAACTTGATGTCCGCGTTCTCCTCGAAAACGATCGGGTGGCTGTGGCCGAGGTTGCAGGTGATCTTGTTGCCCTGCTGAACTACTCTGTAACCGACGCCGATTATATCGAGCTGCTTCTGATAACCCTTCGAAACACCCTCGACCATGTTATTGATAAGTGCACGGGTGAGACCGTGGAGGCTTCTGTCCTCTTTCTCATCTGTCGGTCTTGCAACCGTGAGAACATTGCCTTCCTGGGTAATGATCATGCGAGGATTAAAGGTGTTTGTAAGAGTTCCGAGAGGACCCTTAACGGTAACAACATTACCCTCTGCAATAGTAACTGTAACTCCGGCAGGGATCTGTACCGGCATTCTTCCTATTCTCGACATACCGTTACCTCCTTACCATACGAAAGCGAGGACCTCGCCGCCGACCTTCAGCGCACGAGCCTGCTTGTCTGTCATAAGACCCTTCGAAGTCGAAACGATGGCGATGCCGAGGCCGTTCATGACCTTGGGCATATCCTCGTAGCCTGCGTAAATACGAAGACCGGGCTTCGAAACTCTCTTAAGACCGCGAATGACCTTAGTCTTGTTTGCGCCGTACTTGAGAGCTACACGAATGATTCCCTGCTTGCCGTCCTCAATGACCTGATAGCCCTTGATGTAACCCTCTTTTGTGAGGATCTCGGCAATGGACTTTTTGATGTTTGATGCCGGAATGTCAACAGTCTGGTGCTTCGCATCGTTTGCGTTGCGGATTCTGGTGAGCATATCGGCGATTACGTCTGACATTTGCATTTTCATTTCCTCCTTAATGCAAGTTAAATTGATCTTGCCTGCCACACATTCGTCGTGGCGGCTTACCGGTGGTAAAATCCGACGTTTCGTTTAATTTCCTGCCGGTAAATGGAGTAGTCTTTCGACTGTTTTTTTACCAAGAGGCCTTTCTTACACCGGGGATCTGACCCTTGTAAGCAAGCTCACGGAAGCAGATACGGCAGATGCCGTATTTGCGAAGGTAAGCGTGAGGACGGCCGCAGATCTTGCATCTGTTGTACTCTCTTGTGGAGAACTTCTGTGCCTTCTGCTGCTTGAGTATCATAGATTTCTTTGCCATTTTACCCTATCCTCCTCTTAGTTCTTTGCAAAGGGAGCGCCCATAAGTGTGAGGAGCTCTCTTGCTTCTTCGTCGGTGTTTGCGGTGGTAACGAACGCGATGTCCATACCGCGGATCTTGTCGACCTTGTCGTACTCGATTTCAGGGAATATCAGCTGCTCCTTGAGGCCGAGGGAGTAGTTTCCTCTGCCGTCGAAGGCGTTGGGATTGATACCCTTGAAGTCGCGAACGCGAGGAAGCGAGAAGTTAAAGAGACGGTCCATGAACTCGTACATCTTATCGCCGCGGAGCGTTACCTTTGCGCCGATCTTCATGCCCTGACGGAGCTTGAAGTTAGCGACCGACTTTCTTGCGTAGGTGGGGACTGCCTTCTGACCCGTGATAAGCGTGAGGTCAGCGATGACGTTGTCGATCACCTTTGCGTTGTCCTTTGCATCACTTGTTCCGACGTTGATAACGATCTTATCGAACTTCGGGATCTGCATCGGGCTCTTGTACTCGAATTTCTTCATAAGGGCGGGAGCAACCTCGGCCTTGTACATATCTTTAAGTCTTGCCATTAGTTCTTACCTCCCTTGATGACTTCTTTGCGGAGAGAAGCACCGCACTTTGCGCAAACGATCTCGATGGTCTTGTTGCCCTTATCGTCTACGCTCTTGTTGGTCTTCACTCTAACGCCCTTATCGCACTTGGGGCAGTAGTGAGCGACGTTCGATGCATAGATCGCGCCCTCGGCGTCAACAATGCCGCCGGTCTCACCCTGTCTGCGGGGCTTAACGTGCTTGTGAATGATGTTTACACCCTCAACAAGTACCTTGCCTTCTTCGGCAGAAACGGCAATTACCTTGCCCTTTACGCCCTTATCGTCGCCGGAGAGAACCACAACGACATCGTCTTTCTTAATGTTAAGCTTTGCCATTTTTAGATCTCCTCCTTACAGTACTTCGGGAGCGAGCGAGAGGATCTTTATAAAGTCCTTCTCACGGAGCTCTCTTGCAACCGGCCCAAAGATACGGGTGCCGCGGGGTGTTTTGTCTTCTTTAATAATAACTGCAGAGTTCTCGTCAAACTTGATGTAGGAACCGTCGGCACGCTTGATGCCCTTGACGCTTCTTACGACAACAGCCTTAACGACCTCGCCCTTCTTGACCATACCGCCGGGAGCAGCCTTCTTTACGCTGCAAACGACGATGTCACCGATATTTGCATATCTGCGACCTGTGCCGCCAAGAACACGAATGCAGAGAAGCTCTTTTGCGCCGGTGTTATCGGCAACAGTCATTCTTGATTCTTGCTGTATCATTTCTTTCCTCCTGATTCAATACGATATTTGCCGTATTCGCCAATCATTTGGCCTTCTCGATTATGGTAACAACGCGCCATCTCTTTGTCTTGGAAAGGGGGCGAGTTTCCATAATGCTGACCTTGTCACCGATGCCGCACTCGTTGTTTTCATCGTGAGCATGGACCTTCAAGGTGTGCTTAATGATCTTACCGTAAACCGGGTGCTTTACGTTATCTTCGATGGCAACGACGACGGTTTTGTCCATCTTGTCGCTGACTACGCGACCGACTCTGACTTTTCTGAGATTTCTTTCTTCAGTCATTTTCATATCCTCCTATCAGACATTCTTCTCACGAAGAACTGTCATAACACGGGCGATGTCGTGCTTGACGTCCGCAATTTTGTGGGGGTTTTCAAGCTGATTGATCGCGTGCTGGAAACGGAGATTGAAAAGTTCTGCCTTGAGCTCTTTGAGCTTGTCAGTGAGCTGCTCGGCACTCATGCTTCTGATTTCTTCTGCCTTCATGACTTAACCCTCCGTTTTCGAATTCTTCGGCTCGCCGCTTATAAACTTGCACTTGATAGGAAGCTTATGAGATGCAAGACGCATTGCCTCTTTAGCGATGGGCTCGGCAACTCCGCCCATTTCAAACATGATTCTGCCCGGCTTAACAACAGCTACCCAATACTCAGGTGAACCTTTACCTGAACCCATTCGAGTTTCGGCAGGCTTCTCTGTGATAGGCTTATCGGGGAATATTTTGATCCAAACATTACCACCACGGCGAATGTAACGGGTCATAGCGATACGGGCTGCCTCGATCTGCTGGCTGGTGATCCAAGCCGGCTCGAGAGCAACAAGACCGTAATTACCGTATGCAAGCTCGTTGCCGCGGGTTGCTTTTCCTTTAAGTCTGCCGCGCTGAACACGACGGAACTTAACTCTCTTCGGCATTAACATTACTTATTACCCCCCTCTGTCGGTGCTTTGTTTGCGCGGGGTGCGCGGTTTGAGCCCTTGTATTCGGGCTTTGCGTCGAATCTGCCGCCCTGACGTCTGTCGCCGTTTCTGCGATCTCCGTTAGGTCTGCGCTCGCCGCCCTGACGTCTGTCATTTCTGCGATCGCCGTTCGGCTTTCTGTCGCCGCGGGCTTCTCTTACACCCTGAGGTCTGTTGACCTCGTTGAGAACCTCACCCTTGTAGATCCAGACCTTGATACCGATACGTCCGTAGGTCGTGGCAGCCTCCCAGAAACCGTAATCGATGTCGGCTCTGATGGTCTGAAGCGGAATGGTTCCCTCGTGATAGTGCTCGGTTCTTGCGATCTCGGCACCGGCAAGACGTCCGGAGCAAGTGATCTTAATACCCTTAGCACCCATCTTCATGGTGTTGCGGATAGCCATCTTCATAGCTCTTCTGAAAGCAACTCTCTTTTCGAGCTGAGAAGCGATGTTCTCTGCAACGAGCTGAGCGTTGAGATCGGGCTGTCTTACCTCAACAACGTTGAGCGAGACGGGCATTCCGACCATCTTTTCAAGAGCGTTCTTGTACTTTTCGATCTCTGCGCCGCCGCGACCGATAACGATACCGGGCTTTGCGCAGTGGACGAAGACTCTGACTCTGTGAGTGTCGCGCTCAATCTCGATCTTTGCGACGCCTGCGTCATGATTCTTCTCTTTGTCCTTTTCGTGATCCTTCTTAAGCTCGGATTTGAGGTACTTTCTGATGTTGTAGTCCGAAACGATAGTATCGCCGAACAGTTCGTCTTTAACGAACCATCTTGAGTCCCAATCCTTGATAACACCGACGCGAAGTCCGTGCGGATTAACTTTCTGTCCCATTTTCGTACCTCCCTTAGTCTCTTTCCTTGAGAACGATGGTCATGTGGCTCGTTCTCTTGAGGATTCTGTCTGCGCTTCCCTTGGCTCTCGGCATGATTCTCTTGAGCGTGGGGCCGGGGCAAACGTAGCACTCGGAGACATAAAGCTTATCGGGATCCATCTGGAAATTGTTTTCGGCGTTTGCCATTGCGCTCTTGAGGAGCTTAACGAGGTACTCAGACGCACCCTTCTTGGTGTTCTTGAGTATCGCCATGGCAACGTACGCGTCCTTATTTCTGATAAGGTCGAGAACCGTCTTTACCTTGCGGGGAGAGATTCTCGCATATTTGAGCTTTGCAATTGCCTGTTCTGCCATTTGAATCTATCCTCCTTATTTGCTGTTAGATGTCTTCGATCCCGAGTGACCCTTGAAGAGTCTTGTGGGAGCGAACTCACCGAGCTTGTGTCCTACCATATCCTCGGTAACATATACCGGAATGTGCTTTCTTCCGTCGTGGACGGCGATCGTGTGGCCGACGAATTCGGGGAATATCGTCGATGCGCGCGACCAAGTCTTAATGACTTTCTTTTCATTCTTCTCGTTCATCGCGCAAATTCTCTCAAAGAGCTTTTCCTGCACGAACGGAGCTTTTTTCATACTTCTGCTCATCTTATATTCCCTCCTTATTTAGCGTTACGGCGCTTTACGATATACTTGTCGGTGCGAGCCTTCTTGTTTCTCGTCTTATATCCGAGAGCAGGCTTGCCCCAAGGAGTAAGCGGACCGGGGTGACCGATCGGAGACCTACCTTCACCACCGCCGTGAGGGTGGTCGCAGGGGTTCATGACCGAACCGCGAACGGTCGGACGGATTCCCTTGTGTCTGGTCTTACCTGCTTTACCGACCTTGACTGTGTCATGCTCGATATTGCCGACCTGACCGATCGTTGCCTTGCAGTCGAGGCGTATGATTCTGACCTCACCCGAGGGGAGACGAACCTGAGCCACGCCGTTTTCCTTAGCTACGAGCTGAGCGAAAACGCCTGCGGAACGAGCGAGCTGTGCGCCCTTACCGGGGTAGATCTCAATGTTGTGAATGAAAGTACCTGTCGGGATATTAGCGATCGGAAGAGTGTTACCGGGCTTGATGTCAGCATCGGGGCCGGAGTAAACAGTCATACCGTCGGTAAGTCCAACGGGAGCGATGATGTAGCTCTTGTCGCCGTTTTCATTCTGAAGAAGTGCGATGTATGCGCTTCTGTTCGGGTCGTACTCGATACCGATTACCTTGTTTGCAGTTGTGTCTGCGCGCTTGAAGTCGATAATTCTGTACTTGATCTTGTTTCCGCCGCCGCGATGACGGACGGTTATCTTACCGTAGCTGTTGCGACCTGCGTGTTTCTTCTTGATAACGATCAGGCTGCGCTCAGGGGTAGATTTTGTAATTTCCTCGAACGACGGAACCGTCATATTTCTTCTGGCGGGTGTCGTGGGCTTATACTTAATTGTAGGCATTCTCTTTACCTCCTACCGTCAGTTGAGACCTTCGAAGAACTCGATGGTCTTGGAATCGGGCTTCAGAGTTACGATAGCCTTTTTCCATGCGGCGGTGTAGCCGCTGTGATAGCCGAGTCTTTTGGGCTTCCTCTTCATGTTGATGGTGTTGACGTCAGCAACCTCGACATTGAACATCTGCTCAACAGCAGCGGCGATCTCGGGCTTTGTGGCGTTCTTCTGCACCTTAAATGCGTACTTCTTAGCCTCAAGCATATCCATGCTCATCTCAGTGATGATCGGCTTGATGATGATATCCTGTACCATTTTCATTATGCATACACCTCCTGAAGCATTTTGACCGCAGCCTCGGTCACGACGAATTTGTCAGCATTCAGAATGTCGTAAACATTGATGGTGTTGTAGAGCGCAGTCTTAACACCCTCGATGTTGGCACAGCTCTTGATGACCTTCTTGTCGATCTCGGGGAGAACAACGAGAGCCTTCTTGGTTGCGCCGATTGCATTCAGCATGTTGACCATGGTCTTGGTGCTGTAATCCTCGGTCGTGATGTTGTCAACAACGATGAGATTACCCGCAGCAAGCTTTGCAGAAAGTGCGCTGTAAAGTGCAACTCTCTTGGTTTTCTTGTTCATACCGGTACGGTAGCTTCTCGGCTTCGGACCGAAAGCGATACCGCCGTGTGTCCACTGAGGAGCTCTGGTCGAGCCCTGACGAGCGCGGCCTGTGCCCTTCTGTCTCCAGGGCTTCTTTCCGCCGCCCGAAACCTCGGTGCGGGTAAGAGTGGACTGAGTGCCCTGTCTTTGATTCATAAGGTAAGCGCGAGTCGCGGCGTGAAGAACGGCTTCGTTGACATCCGCGGCGAATATGGTATCGAGCAGCTCGATAGAGCCGACTTCCTCGCCCTTCATATTAACTACTTTAATAGTTGCCATTTTAGTTCCTCCTTACCGCTTATGCCTTGACCGAGTCACGCAGATAAACGATTCCGCCGCGTGCACCGGGGATAGCACCCTTAACAGCGATGAGATTGTTTTCCGCATCGATCTTAACAACATTGAGATTAAGAACGGTAACCTGCTCGTTTCCGTACTGACCTGCCATCTTCTTGTTCTTGAAGATTCTTGCAGGGTCGATAACACCCATCGAACCGGACTGACGATGTACAGGGCCGACGCCGTGGGTCATTCTAAGCTTGCGCAGATTCCAACGCTTGATAGCGCCGGTGTATCCACGGCCCTTGGTGATACCCGTAACATCTACCTTGTCGCCGACGGCGAAGGTGTCAGCCTTAACTTCAGCGCCGACAGTGTATGCGGAGCAGTCGTCAAGACGGAATTCCTTGAGGTACTTCTTGTTTGCTACGTTTGCTTTCGCAAAGTGTCCGAGCTGAGCCTTTGTAAGGTGCTTTTCCTTAGCATCTTGGTAGCCGAGCTGGATTGCAGAATAACCGTCGTTTTCAACGGTCTTGACCTGCGATACGACGCAAGGTCCTGCTGCTATTACCGTTACCGGAATGACGTTTCCGACTTCGTCGAAAATCTGAGTCATACCGATCTTCTTACCGATAATACCCTTTTTCATTTTGTTTCCTCCTGAGGTTATTGGTTGACATTTTTGGATTTCCCTTTCGGGTTATGCCAACTTGACCGCAGGGCACGCTTTGCGTGCTCTGTCAGTTTTGCTTTCGCTGATATCGATTGCTTGATGATCCGGCTCTTACGTTCAGAGCTTGATATCGATCTCAACTCCGGCGGGAAGTTCGACGTTCATAAGCGCGTCAACGCATTTCTGCGAGGGCTTAATGATGTCGATAAGTCTTTTGTGAGTACGGAGCTCGAACTGCTCTCTCGAATCCTTATATTTGTGAACAGCGCGGAGAATGGTGACAATCTCCTTTTCGGTGGGAAGCGGAATCGGGCCGGAAACGGTTGCACCGTTTCTCTTTGCGACCTCAACGATCTTCTCAGCGGCTGTATCAATAAGGGTGTGATCGTAGCTCTTAAGTCTCACTCTGATCTTTTCTTTTACTGCCATTTGTTTTGCCTCCTTTGTCAGATTTGCCTGCCCGCACGCACACATATAATATAATGTAGGGCTTGCGGATCGCGTATCCTAATTAAAGCGGCGTGTAAACTCCGAACACGCTCCCGTGCGTTTCTTTGGTTTCCCTGCAAAAATCCGGATCTGTTGCCATCAGCATCTGGCATACAGACTCCGGGTAAGGACCTTAAGAATCGTCATAGAGCATAGCTCAGGTCTTTTACAATCGCCCGGTTATCGGACATACTCCGCGGAAGTTACCGGCATTGGGCGTCCCCAAAACCGCAATCTCCCGTTTCTTCGCACATCAAGCGAAGCTATTATACCATATTCCCGTTCCTTTTGCAAGAAGATTTTTCTTGTTTATACGTAGAATTTTATGGATTTTAAAAAATATTTTTTGTGCATTTTTCACAAATATGCACTTTTTGGCGCTTATCGCTACAATTTTCGCACTCTTTTCTTGTAAAACGCGTGCTTTGGTCACAAAAAATTCATAATTATGGATTATAATATAATGTAATAACTTTAAGGAAGATTGCTATGATTAAAATATCTAACAAATTAAAACTTTATCTTTATGCAGCCCTAACGCTGACTGCTGTTGCGGTGATACTGTGCGCAATATGCTATGCAGCCGTATTTGACGCAGATCCGGGATATTTCGATGAAAGCTCGCCCCTGACATACGCGCTTGTCGCATTTTGCATTTTGTCGGTGCTTGCATTCTTCAGCTCGATCTTCACTCTGCCGAAAAACGCACTCGACGGCGCGTCACCCACGACGTTTACCGTCAACATTGCATCGATCCCCGCAGCAGTATGCTCTGCCCTCCTCGGCGGGTTTATGGTATCTGCATATTTCTTGATCTCGACACAAAATATATTCGGAAAGATCTTTCCCGACTATACAGCCAATAACGCCATACTTTTGCTCGTGGGCGGAATATTCTTGCTGTTTTCCGCGGCATACTATGTATTTTTGTGGTTTGATCACGGAGATCGCTCGGAGATCGCAGCACTGATCGGTTTTTCAGTTCCGGTTGCAGCGCTCCTTCTCATCGTGCTCACATATTTCGATATGCACTCTCCCATGAACTGCCCCGCGAAGCTTTCCTTCCAGCTTTCAATGCTTTCATTTATGCTGTTTTCGCTCTATGAGCTGCGCATACATCTGCAAAAGCCCCGTCCGCGAATCTATTTTATGTTCGCAATGACCACAATGCTGACAACAGGGATTTCTTCATTCCCCGTTATACTTGCGTACTGCACAGGAAAAATAGAATCTCTTTCATATATGCTCTATGCCGTGTTCGCACTTTGCGTGTTCATTTATGTGACCTCTCGCGTTTGTGTTTTTGTCAGCGCGCGCGAGCTGCTTGAAAAAATATCAGACCAAACACCGACCGACGAGCCGGAAGAAGAAACGGAGAAATAAAATGTCCGCCAATAAAAGGATACAGTGGCTTCACAGCAGAATAGCAGAGGGGCATTACCCGAACGCTTCGCGCATAGCAGAGAAATTCGGTGTTTCGCACCGCCAGGCGCAGCGCGACGTTGATTTTCTGCGCGCAAAGCTGGGCGCTCCCATAGAATACAATGCAGAGCATCGCGGATTTTACTATACAAAGCCGTTTTCCTTTCCTATATATATAACCTCCGATAACGACGATGAATATTCGGGCTTTGCAGGCAAGCTTTCAGCCGCCCAGCACTCGGAGAGCACGCTCGTTCAGATGCAGATACCGTATAACGCCGAGATCGAGGTCAAAAACAAGCTCGGTGTGCTTGAGCTTAAAAATTTCATCGTGGCGCAAACAGAAAAAAGCCGCTACATATGCGAATTTCACAGCGTTGAGCTTTTCCTTGGCGTGCTCGTTTCGATAAACGCCGATATAAAGATCCTCTCCCCCGAATGGTTGCGAAACCGCGCGCTTGATGCGGCGGAACGTATCATTAAAAACAATAAAGAATAATTTTTTAACTTTTTTAAAAAAAGCTATTGACAAAAGAATGGAAGCGTGATATAATACTCGCGTTATCCAAAGACAGCAGGTTCCCGTAAAAGCGCAGCTTCCCTGCCGAGGATCGTTCAATAGCTTTACAGTCGGTTATTGTCTTTCTCTCGGTGTACGCAGCAGCGTAACGGGAGAAAGATTTTTTTATTTCACATGGGAGGTTAAAAGAAATGCCCAGCAATGCAATACTTGAACAAAAACAAAAGATTGTTGCTGACCTCGCCGAACTGATGAAAAACTCGGCTTCCGGTGTTCTGGTAAATTACCAGGGTATCACAGTCGAGGACGACACAAAGATGCGTAAGGCTCTGCGTGAAGCCGGTGTTAAGTACATGGTTCAGAAGAACACTCTGACCGGACGTGCTTGCGACATCGCGGGACTTTCCGAAATGAAGCCCCACCTCACCGGCATGACCGCTATCGCCATCAGCGAAACCGATCCTATCGCCCCCGCAAAGGTCCTCAAGGACTATGCAAACAAGGTCGAGTCCTTCTCGATCCTTGCAGGCTTCCTTGACGGTGCAGTTGTTGACGCGGCAACGGTTCAGGCTCTCGCCGATATCCCGTCGAAGGAAACTCTCATTGCGAAGTTCCTCGGCAGCATCCAGTCGCCGCTGTACGGTCTTGCATATGCCCTCAAGGCAGTTGCAGACAAGGGTGAAGAAGCTCCCGCAGAGGAAGCAGCAGCTCCCGCAGAGGAAGCAGCAGCTCCTGCAGAGGAAGCTCCCACCGAAGCATAAGTTCGCAGGAACAAACAAAACCGAAAAAATTATCACGATTTAATTGGAGGATTAGAAAAATGGCATCTGAAAAGATTCTTGCTATCGTAGAGGAGATCAAGGGCCTCACTATTCTCGAGCTCAATGATCTCGTTAAGGCAGTCGAAGAGGAGTTCGGCGTATCCGCTGCTGCTCCTGTCGGCGTAGTTGCAGTCGCAGGCGCTGCTGCTCCCGCAGCAGAGGAAAAGACTGAGTTTGACGTTGTTCTCACCGGATTCGGTGACAAGAAGCTCGGCGTCATCAAGGTCGTTCGCGAGATCACCGGTCTCGGCCTTAAGGAAGCTAAGGAGCTCGTTGAGGGCTGCCCCAAGGCTATCAAAGAGGGTGTTTCCAAAGAGGAAGCAGAGGCCCTCAAGAAGCAGCTTGAAGAAGGCGGCGCAACCGTCGAGATTAAGTAATTTAATCAAGACATATTTTGACTGTACAAAAGAAGCCGGACACGCAAGTGTCCGGCTTCTTTGTCTAAAAAAGAACCGCGCCGAGCGCGGTTCTTTTTTTATTATTTCTTTTTCTTAAAAATGCTCATCATATCGTCAAAGTCATCGTCGGAAAAGCCGTCGTCAGACTCGACCTTCTTAGGAGCTGCCTTTACAGGCTCCTCAGTGGGAGCTTCCTCAAGTGCACCGCGAGCAGTTACGGTGATAGTGCGCTTGTCGTCCTCTTCCTTCTTATCAAAGCCGGTTGCGATAATGGTAACTCTCATCTCGTCCTCAAGCTCGTTGTCAAACGCAACGCCCCAAATAACGCTTGCGTCCTCTGCTGCCTGATTGGAGATCATCGTGCAGGCGAGGTCTATATCCTCAAGTCCGATATCGGGCGAAGCCGTGATGCTGATAACGATACCGGTTGCACCGCCCATCGAGGTTTCAAGCAGCGGGCTGGAGATAGCAGCCTGAGCCGCAAGCTCTGCTTTGTCCTTGCCGTTTGCCGCGCCGACGCCCATGTGAGCATATCCTGCATCTGCCATAACGGAGGTAACGTCTGCAAAGTCGAGGTTGATGAACGCTGTTACATTGATAAGCTCGGAGATGCTCTGAACGCCGCGGCGAAGCACGTCGTCAGCGACCTCGAAAGCATTAGAGAGAGTTATTCTTGTATCGGAGATCTGTTTAAGTCTTTCGTTCGGGATAATGATAAGCGAGTCAACATACTGAGAAAGCTCTGCAATACCGCTCTCAGCCTGTGCCATTCTGCGCTTGCCCTCAAATGCGAAGGGCTTTGTGACAATACCGACGGTGAGAATACCCATCTCCTTTGCCGCACGTGCAACGATGGGAGCAGCTCCCGTTCCCGTTCCGCCGCCCATACCGGCAGTAACGAAAACCATATCTGCACCGGAGAGGACCTGCTTGATCTCCTCCATTGACTCCTCAGCCGCGCGTGCACCAATGCTCGGATTTGCGCCTGCGCCGAAGCCTTTTGTTATTTTTTCTCCGATAACGATCTGAGTTGCAGCATCGGATCTGCGAAGTGCCTGTCTGTCTGTGTTTACGGAGACGAAATCAACTCCGCGAATGTTTTTTGAGATCATGCGGTTGACCGCGTTGTTTCCGCCGCCACCGACACCGATAACCCTTATACAAACGTTAGTCTCAAGGGCATCGTC
Organism: Oscillospiraceae bacterium; assembly: GCA_015064095.1. GTDB lineage: Bacteria > Bacillota > Clostridia > Oscillospirales > CAG-272 > RGIG3994. The sequence goes on from SVSW01000007.1 coordinate 16,320, forward strand.
GTGCTGGAATGTCATAATAGAATCCTCCCGATTTATATTTCCTAAATTTTTACTCATTTTTACCCATATATATATAATAATATTTTTTTCTGTTTTTTGCAATAGTTTTTTGAAAAATTTTCTAAAAATATTTTATATATTGATGTTTTTATGCCACAAGACCCCCATATTTTGTGTTTTCTTGGCATTATTCGACATTTTTGACCTCTGAGTAAGAAGCCTCGTAACCGTTTTTACCCTCGGTTATTCTGATTTGGGAGTATTCATATTTTATGCCGCTTTCGTAAATGAACGTAAGCGCGAATCCGATTTTTTCGACCGCGGTATCCGTGTCCTCGAATATTATCTTCAAGCGACCGTCGATCACGGCGTATGCATCACGCGAAACGCCGTCTTGATATCCGAAAGAGGTAACAGCGTAATCACCGAGAGGAATCTCGGCAATGTCCTCGGCAAATGAAAGCACCTCATTTAAAATACGCTCGTCCTTGAATTTTATGTGTTCGCCCTCTATTGCCGACTGTATATCGTTTGAGTAAAGCTCAAAGCGCGTTGCCTCCTCGGCATATGCATCGGAGCTTTTCGACATTTCAAGCACGCGAAGATCGCTTGAAAGCAAATAATATTCACCGTTTATCTCGCTGTAATATGCCGCCTTTTCCTCCTCGACCTCGATCACGAGCGTTGAAAAAAGTGCCGGACGGAGCTTAACGTTTTTGAGTCTGGGTGCAGCCTCAAGGAGCTTTTTTTCAGCCTCAGCGCGATTCTTGAAAAACAGCTTTTCACCGAGCTCGACGCCGCAGTTCTCAATAAGGTACTCATCTTCGTAAACCGTGTCACCCACTATGCGAAAGCCATTGACGCTTTGTATCAAAAACACGGAGATTATCAAAAAAGTCAACGCGACCGCCGCCGTGGGCACGAAAATAAGCGCCGTTATCGCGCGGCGCGAGATTTTCGGTTTTGGCGGCATTTTTAGCTTCATTTTACTAAATCCTTTATTTCCTTATAAATAAGCTTTTCAACGTCATTTGCGGCAAACGCGGCGATCGCCTGCTCCATGCCTGCTCGGCGCGCTTTGTTCTCGATAAGACTCGAAACGGTATCCACGACAAGCTCGCTCGTCAGGTCCTTTTGTGCGATCAAGGCAACCGCGCCCGCATCGGCTAAGACTTTTGCGTTCTTGAACTGGTGATCGTCCGTCACATACGGTGAGGGGATCATTATCGCCGCCTTTTTCATTCGCGCCATTTCGGTGACGGTCATAGCGCCCGCACGGCAGATGACCAGATCTGCTGCGGCGAGCTTTTTCGGCATATCGTAAATGTATTCGTTGATCTGTATGTTTTCGCACTTTCCAAGGCCCGCAGCATCGAACGCTTTTTTGAAACCGTCAAAGCGCTCACGTCCCGTAGCGTGTATGTGGAGCACCTCGGGGTGCGCCGCATCGTAGTTCTTCATTATTTCGAGCGCGGCGTCATTTATTGCGGGCGCACCGAGGCTTCCGCCGTATGAAAGCAAAATGTACTTGTACTTTTTATCAATTCCGAGTGCCGCACGCGCCTCGGCTTTGCCGAGCGTGCCGAATTCCCCGCGCAAAGGATTTCCGACAACGGCAAGCTTATTTTTAGCCGTCAGGCGTTCTGCCGCCTGAGGAAAATTCAGCAAGATACGGTCAACTCGGTCTTCAAGCATCTTTACGGCTTTGCCGGGATATGCGTTCGACTCGTGCACGAGCGTTGGTATGCCGAGCTCGGCGGCGGCGCGCAACGGCGCGTAGCAAACGTGTCCGCCCGTTCCGATCACGATGTCCGGCTGCAATTTTTTTATGATTTTTTTTGCGGTTTTCGGAGAGGTAAAATAATACCAAGCCGCGATGAGATTTTTCGGCGAGAGCGAGCGCGAAAATCCGCGCGACTCAACATGATATATGGGATAGCCCTCTCGCGCAGCAAGGCGGTTCTCTATACCCCGCTTCGTGCCGATATACGCGATCTCGGCGTTCGGCTCGTTCTTTTTTATGATATCGGCGATCGCCAGTGCGGGATTTACGTGACCGCCGGTGCCGCCACCTGTTAAAAGCACTCTCATTTTATACCTTCTTAGATGAATATCTTGAAATTGAAAGAATTATACCCATTTCGAATATCTGAACCGCGAGCGCCGTTCCGCCGGAGCTAAAAAACGGAAGCGAGATGCCCGTGTTCGGCATTGAGTTGGTGACAACTGCGATGTTCAGTATCACCTGAAGCGCGAGCTTGACTGTCAGTCCGTATGCCACGAGCTGTGAAAAGCGGTCGGACGCGCGCGAAGCGATCTTAAAGCCGCGCCAGATGAGAAATCCGAAAAGCGAGAGTATCAGGACCGCACCCACAAATCCGAGCTCCTCACAGATTATCGTGAAGATGAAGTCGTTTTGCGGCTGTGAAACATAGCCGTATTTTTGTCGGCTGTTGCCAAGTCCGAGCCCAAAGATACCGCCCGAACCGATCGCATAAAGCCCTTGCAGGGTCTGCCATGCGGAGCCCAGAGGGTCGACCTGCTCAATAAAGAGCCAAGTGTAAACACGGTCCTGAGCATAGCTTGATACAAGTATCAAAAATGCTCCCGCAAATGCGATCACACCGAAAATAAGGAATATCCACTTGGTTTTAGTGCCGCCGAGATACATAACGGCAATACCTATCATTCCGATGATCATAACGCCCGAAATGTGCTTTTCAAGCATAACGAGCACGATTATAATGCCTATTATAAGTCCCGGGGAAATCACGCCGTGGCGAACGCTTCCGCCAAAAACATGATCCGAGGATATCTCTTTTTGGTAATGGGACATATACAGTGCCAACATCATGATGACCGCCATTTTGGCGATCTCGGACGGCTGTATCGTAATAGGTCCAACCTCGATCCAGCGCTGTGCTCCGCCGCCACTCGTACCGATAACAAGAACAAGCAGGAGCATAACGACAGACAGCCCGTAAACGCCGAAGCTAAACATCTTCCAAAAGCGTGGATTTGCGTACACAACGAAAAATGCCGTTCCCGCTGTTGCAATAAGTGCAAAGAAAATGTAATGCTTTAAAAAGTAAAAGCTATCGCCGTACATATCCTCCGCATAAAAATGGCTGGCTGAAAAGCTCATCATAGCGCCAAAGGCAAGAAGTGCTATCACCGTGACAAGGAACTGAATATCTATCCCCGAACGGACGAGCACGCGCTCTTCCTTGGGTTCTTCTTTTTTATGTATCGTCTCGGTGAAGATTATATCGCGGCGCGCGCGCTTTTCATCGTAATCGTGATAGATCCTGTCTGCCTTTTTTTTGATCCGATCAGCACTTTTTTTGAAGAAGTTGACCGGTTTTTTGCCGTTATTATTCAATTCCGGTCACCTCCCGAAAATTACATTAAATACGCCGCAGCGCAGAAGATAACGGTGAAGACCGAGAAAACAAAAACTATCTTTACCTCGCTCCAACCGCACTTTTCAAAATGATGGTGTATCGGCGCCATCTTAAAAACTCTCTTTTTTCTGCCTGAGAGCTTGAAGACCGATACCTGAATTATATCCGAAATCGCCTCTATAATGAATATAAGACCTGCCAGAGCTATGATAAGCGGCTCGCCGATCATAAATGCAGAGCCGACGAGTATGCCGCCGAAAAAGAGCGAGCCCGTATCTCCCATAAAGACCTTTGCGGGATAGAAATTAAACACGAGAAATCCGAGCGCGCCGCCGATCGTGGACGCCGACATAAGCTCAAGCGAGCGATTTTCGGTCTTCATTGCTATCAGCGCATAAAGTGCCGAAACGATCGCGGTCTGGCTTGCCGCAAGCCCGTCTATGCCGTCCGTCAGATTGACGCTGTTGACGATTCCGACGATCAGCACGACTGCAAAGAGATAATAGAAAACACCGAGATCAAAAGAAATATCGGTGAAAGGAACGGCCAGCACCGTCGAAACATTGTCGGTCAGGCGCATAGCGAGCATATAAAGCACCGCGCAAAGCGTTTGCAGTATGAGCTTCTGATACCAGCGAAGTCCCTCGTTCTGCTTTTTTGTGAGCTTTTTGTAATCATCGAAGAACCCGATCATGCCGTTAGCTACACCAAGTCCCAAGGTCAAAGCCAAGGGCGCAAGCTCGCCGACAGTACCGCGAATCGAGGAGATAACGGTGATGATAAGCAAAATGCCGAGCATACCGATGATAAATCCGATCCCGCCCATCGTCGGTGTTCCCTCTTTTGTTTTTTGATGCCAGATCGGGCCGATCTCAAGTATCTTCTGCCCGAGCTTGTGAGCGCGCAGTATCGGTATAATTATGCGTAAAAGCACGCAAGAGAGTGCAAACACTCCGAAAAGCACTATCAGAAATTCCGCAAGAAGCTCTTTATTCATAGTCCTATATCCTCTTTAATATCTCAATTATTTTTTCCTCGCGCATCGCGCGACTTGCCTTGAAAAGCACCGTATCACCCGGTAAAAGCTGTGAGCTTATAAGCTCCGCTGCTCTTTCGGGGTCATCGCCCTTCATTCTGACGGTCTTGACCCCGTGAGCTTCAGCGCCTGCGGCGATATTTTCCGCAAGCTCTCCGTAGGAAAAGAGCAAAGCCGTTCCGTTCTTTGCCGCGTATTCGCCAACCTCATAGTGGAGCTGTTTTTCGGTTTCGCCGAGCTCCTTCATGTCGCCGAGCACCGAAACAAGTCTGCCGCCCAAGCTTGAAGCAACGCAAAGCGCAGCACGCATAGATTCGGGGGAGGCATTATAGCAATCCTCGACGAACGTGTATTCGCCGACCCGATAGATATTCTGTCTCATTTTTGTGCCGTTAAACGCCGCAACGCCGTTTTTCGCGATCGTATGGTCGATGCCGAGAATATGTGCTGCCGCAAGTCCAAAAAGTGCCGCGCGCACATTATGCTCGCCAAACTGCGAAATATAGCAGCTCTCGCGCGTCTTATCGGGAAAAACGGCTACAAACGATGTCCCGTGGCTCTCCTGCTTTATGTCTTTTGCAAAGAAATCACATTCGCGGTTTTCAACACCGACCGACATCGTCCGCACACCCGTTTCATACCCCATAAGCATCGGATCGTCACCGTTTATGAGCAAAATGCCATCTTCGGTCAGTCCCGAAACGATCTCAAGCTTGGCTTTCCTTATATTCTCTCGGCTTCCGAGCAGCTCCATATGCGAGCTGCCGATATTTGTTATTATCGCAATACAGGGACGCGCCGCGCGCGACATCGCCTCGATCTCCGAAAATCCGCTCATGCCCATTTCAAGCACGGCACAATGCGTTGACGGTGAAATTTCAAGCATTGAAAGCGGCAGACCGATCACACTGTTGAAATTACCCTCTGTTTTATAGGGCGCAAGCGGCGAAAGTGCCGCCGCCGTAAATTCCTTCGTGGTGGTCTTCCCAACGCTTCCCGTGATCGCCACGGTCCGCTCGGGGCGCGGCGAATTTTCAGCCGCTTTTATAAGCGCGCCGACGCTATCATTCACTATCACACCCGAAATACCGTCTTCTGTCTTCCGTTCGCAAAGCACGCAGCGTGCGCCGAGCGCTTTTGCCGACCCGATAAAGGCGTGACCGTCCACGCGCTCACCGCGAATGGCGACAAAAAGAGTGTTTGGGTCCGCCTCGCGCGAATCGGTGCATATATATGAAAATTCCGTCTCGGCGCAGCCGAAAGGCTCGCCGCTGCAAAGGGCAGCAAACTGTCGCAAGCTCATTTTTTCACGACCGAGCTTTATTTTCATAGTAATCTCCATTCCGCCGCCGGAGCGGCAGCAAAAATAATTTTGAAAATTCAAATGTGTTCGCTTTGCGACCAAAAACGGGTTCGGGTCCCGTTTTTAATTTAAATTTGGTGGCGTGAACGGTAAATGACCGAAGCAGTGGCATAATCTTTCACGCTATTACCTCATTTTATATGCTTTTTGCACCAAAAGCTCCTCGCAAAACGGGTGCTTTCCATGCTCGTCAATTTCATATTTTTCGTGTCCCTTGCCCGCAAGCAAGACAACATCTCCGCTACGCGCCCGGCGCACCGCGTACTCTATCGCCTCTCGGCGATCCTCGATCAAGATGTGATCTGAATTTTTATCGGCCCCGGAAAGTATATCCTCAAATATCTTTGACTGCGGCTCACCGCGCCGATTGTCCGAGGTTATTATCACCTTGTCTGCAAGCCGCGTGGCTATTTTTGCCATCTCGGCTCGCTTACCCCTGTCACGTTCTCCGCCGCAACCGAAAACCAAAATTATGCGTTTTGCAAGCGAACGCGCGGTAATAAGGAGATTTTCAAGCGCGTCGGGTGTGTGCGCGTAATCAATGTAAACGGCGAAATCCGCGCCGTCGAGAGCCACGCGCTCCATTCTGCCGGGCACCGACGATAAGCGCCAGATGCCGTCCTTGATGTAATACGGGTCAACACCGAGCGTAACAGCGCATGCAGCCGCGCAAAGCGTGTTCATAACCGTGAAGCGCCCCGCGATGCGGCTTGCGATCCCAAATCTGCAAAGCTCTGACGAAAACACGTAGCCGCACCCGTCCGCCCCGTAATATTTTATATCCGATGCGCGAAAATCGGCATTTTTTCTTGCCGAGCAAGTAAGAACATCGGGTATATCGGCAAGCATTTCATCATCGGCATTGACAATACCGACGCGCGAAAGCTCAAAAATGTGTTTTTTTGCCTCAAAGTAATTTTCTTTTGTTTTATGGAAATCAAGGTGGTCGCGCGTGATGTTCGTGAATATTCCAACATCAAAGCGAAGCGCGTCCGCCTTTTTCAGCGCAAGTGCGTGCGAGGAGACCTCAAGAAAAACGTATTTTGCGCCGTCTGCCGCCATTTGCGATAAAATTCCGTAGAGCCTTCCGGCATCGGGCGTGGTCATATTGCCTCCCTCGGCATCGGGCATCTCGCCCGACGGTGAAAAGGAGCCCAGCGTGCCGATGCTTCCTGTTTTTTCTCCGGCGGCATCGAATATCGAGCGAAGCATGGCAGTAACACTTGTTTTTCCGTTCGTGCCCGTCACGCCGATAAGATGCAGTCCTTCAATTCCCTGCCCGTAAAACGTTCGGCAGAGCTTTGCCTCGGCGTACCGCGCATCAGGCACAAATACGTCAGCGTCCGGGCGTTTGTCCGAAATCACCGCGAAAGCGCCGCGCGCATATGCCTCGTCAATTCTTTCGTTTCCGTCCTCGCGAGTTCCGGTCTGGCAGACAAAAAGGCTGCCTTCCTTGATCTTTCTTGTGTCCGATGTAACAGAGCTTATTTCAACGTCCGAAAGATGTCTGGGATATTCTATCCCTGACGCCGTCAAAAGTTTCGATAGCTTCAAATAAGCCTCCGCAAATATTATTGCTTAATTATCCGTATACCTTATCGTCGCCCTCATGCGTCCACCAGCCGTTAGCGTCGTCCGAATCAAAGGTGTCAAAATAAAGCTCTACCGTCGAGCCCTTTATAAGCTCGGTGTCGGGTGCGACCGATTGACCGGTGACCACGGCGGCAGTGACGTCCTCATAATAACTCTTTCCGCTGACCGTGACATTAAAGCCGCGATTTATGAGTATTTGTATTGCTGCGGCTGCGGTCTTTCCTTTAACATCGGGGACTTTTGCTGTATTTGCTCTCTCCTCGCTCAAAGAAGTATAGAGGTGCAGATTGAGCTTGCCGTCAACAACGTACGTGCCTGCGGCGGGCTGCTGAGAGGCTATATATTTTCCCGTGCCGACGATAGTCGGAAAATCAACGTCGGGATAATATTCAGCGAAATGCTTTTGCAGATATTCTATTGACCAGCCCTCAAAATTCGGGACTTTGACCATAAGGTTATCCTTTTCGGACTCGGTATATATCGGGTCAACACTCATATACGGGAGGATCTCCTCCATTAATGACTGCATGTAAGGCGCGGCAACGGTCGAGCCGTATGTGCTGCCGAATTTCGGATCGGGCTCATCACACATAAAGAACGCAGTTGCAACGGGTGCTTCGGAAGGTGCAAAAGCCATAACCGAGCCGATACGCAGATCCTTTCCCAAGATCCCGTCTCTGTCGTCACCGACCTTTTCCGAAGTACCGGTCTTTGCCGCCACACGATATCCCGGCACATAGCAATTTTTACCGCCGTAGCCGCCGGAAACGCACTCCTCGAGTATCACTCGAAGCGTTTCGCAAACCTCTTTGCTTGCGACCTGGCGAACCACGGTCGGATCTTGCTCAAACACCGTGTTGCCGTTCTTATCGACCGCACGAAAAACCGTGAACGGCTTATAAAGCGTGCCGCCGTTTACAACGGCATTGACCGCCGTTATATGCTGAATACCCGTTATCTTGAAGTTCTGTCCGAAAGCCGAGGTGGCAAGCTCGACGGTGCCGAGACCTTCATACGTGTGCATAATGCTCCGTCCCTCATCGGGCAGATCTATTCCCGTTTTATCAAGATATCCGAATTTATCAAAGCTTGAATAAAAGCTGTCCTTGCCGATACCGAGACCGAGACTTATAAAGGTCACGTTGCAGGAGTTCATAAGTCCCTCGGCAAAGCACTGCGAATTATGCAACGAGTGACAGTGCATAAGCACGCCCGCCGCCTCACGGCTTCCGCCGAGCTTTGTTCCGTCAAGAGAAACGCAGGTGAAACGGCTGTCGGTCGCATACGGATCGGTTACCACCTTGTCATCGAGCGCCATGGCGGAGGTTATGATCTTAAAGGTAGATCCGGGGATATACGCATCACTTATCGGCTTATTTTGCCACATCTCGGCAAAAAGAGCGCGGCGCTTTGCATCGTAAAGCTCAGAGTCGGTATCGACCTCGCCGTTCTCCGTATAAAGATTGTTTTTCTTAACGTAATCGTCAAGCTTTTCCTGATAGTAGTCGACAAGCACAAAAGGATCGTTCAGATCAAACGCCGGTGCTGTTGACATCGCAAGTATTGCGCCGGTGTCGGGTTCCATAACGATGCCGCAAGTGCGGTTGCGCGCACCGGTATTGATAAGCGACTGATAACATTGCTCGTCAAGTGCCTTTTGAATTTCAACGTCTATCGTCGTGTAAACGTCACAGCCGTCAACTGCGGCAATATAGCTCTCATAATCATAGACCATCTCGTTTCCGTGCGCATCGCGCGCGGTGACCTTTTTGCCGTCCGTGCCCGCTAAAATATGATTGTACGAGCGTTCGATCCCGTAAAGACCGTTTCCGTCCGCACCGCAAAATCCGATGATGTGCGAGCCGAGCGAGCCGTAAGGGTAATATCTTATGCTCGTCTGTTCAAGATACACCTGATTATAAAGCTCATTTTCGGCAATAAACTTATTGAGCTTGTCAATAACGCTGTCATCGCCCTCTCCGGAATCGTCCGGAATGTTCTTTTTTATGCTGCGATAAAGCTTTGTCGTGTGCTTTGAGTTTTCGACAACGCTATCGTAATATTCTTCGCCGAGCATCTCGGAGATCCCCTCCGCCACGAGCGAGACCTGATCAAGATCGTCCGTGCGCAGGCTGCCTGCGTACTGTATCGCCTTCGGGGAGATTATGAGATTATACGCAGTCATGTCCGTTGCGAGTATATTTCCGTTTCTGTCATAAATATTGCCGCGCTTGGCTTTCACCGTAAGCTCGGTCGTCATTTGGTTTATGACCTTCGACTGATATACATCGTATTTAAAAGTCTGAATGACCAATATTCTTAAAACAAGCACCAAAAAGAGCGCAGTGATGATCATACCGACCACTGCGGAGCGTTTCAGCGTTTTATTGGTTCCGACAGACAAATTGCGCCTCCTGATAAAAATAAGCAAGTAAATAAATAAACGGTGACGAGACCAAAAGTCCCGTTTTGCAGATGGGCCGCCGCAAAATCGGGCTTCGTTGCCGTCTCCCGTACCTTAAGATACAGCATACGGCATCGCTCTTCACCGTTTCTCAGTTTCAAAATCCGTATCCGTACTCACCGAAAATATATGTGTTCGGCGGCGGATATATGCTCAATCGCCGAAGATTGAGCTGAGCAAGGTCGCAAAATCGACTTCGACCTCCTCGTCCTCTCCGTAGCTTTCAACGCTCTCCTCAGATGAGATCGAAATGTATTCTGCGGCGACGTAATCCTTGGAGATCATACCGAGATTTTCGGTGGCATAAGCCTTTATCTCCGCAAGATCCTCTTTTTTCATCAGCTTTTCCGAAAGCATGAGGCTTTCCTCTTCGAGTGCCTCGACCTCATATTTAAGCTCGCTGACCCTTATATTTGCTCCGCTTGCCATAACGGTGCTTCCGATTATCATCGTCATGGCTATGGTAGACGAAATTATAAGACCTATGGCAGCAACAGGAATGCTGCGTTTGTAAACGCCTGTCTGCTGCTTTTTGTCCTCTTTCGGAAACCATTTTTCCACAAGATTCGCAACCTTTGCACGAACTCCCTTTTGCTCTCTTACCGACGGGATCGCGATCGTGGGAGCTGTAGGATTGTAACGCTTCTTCTGAGCTCTTATAACGAGTGTTTCCGCACCCTTCGGCTGATTCGGCTTATGTGCCGCGATCTCCGCTTGTCTTGGCTTTTCGGGAGTAAATTCCTTGGTCTGCACCGGAGAGGAATTTCTGTCGGGCATCTTATAGATATCGAATCTGTCTTTTCTGTTATTGTAATATTTGAGGAAATCTCCGGTCGTCATGTATTTTTGACCGTTGTATTCTCCGTTTTTATAATTCTCCGAAACGGATCTTTTGCCCATTCTCGAAACAAGATAGGCATTGGGAGCCGCATTTTCGCGCTTTTGCTGGCTTGCCGCCTCACGCTCGGCACTCACCTTTACACCTCTGCCGTCATAACGCGAATGAAGCTTATTTATGCAATTTTCGTAAGATGCGTTATTGCGGTCAGGCATTTCGGTTCCCCCTTAAAATTCATATTTTTTCTGCAACGCGAAGCTTGGCGCTGCGCGCACGCGGATTCTCCTCAAGCTCCCTCTCGCTCGGGAGTATAGGCTTTTTTGATATCAATTTGATCTGCGGCTTTCTTCCGCAAACACAGACCGGAAAATCTCTCGGACACACACAACCCGAGGAAAGATCCGCAAACGTCTTTTTAACTATTCTGTCTTCAAGCGAATGGAATGTGATTATCGCGATCCGCCCGCCCGGCGCGAGTATTGAAACTGCCGAGCGTATCGCAGGCTCGATCACGTCAAGCTCCCCGTTCACCTCGATGCGTATCGCCTGAAAGCTGCGCTTTGCGGGGTGATGTCCGCCGTTCTTCACCGATGCCGGCATCGCGGATTTTATTATATCCACAAGCTCACCGGTAGTTTTGATCGGTGCGCGCTCGCGCGCGTGTATAATTGCCGAGGCGATCCTCGGCGCGCATTTTTCTTCACCGTACTCAAAAAGTATGCGGCGAAGCTCCGATTCCTCGTAGGTGTTGACAACGTCATAAGCCGTCAAGCCGCCGCGAGTATCCATTCTCATATCGAGCTCGGCGTCTGCCATATAGGAAAAGCCGCGCTCGGGAGTGTCAAGCTGGTGCGAGGAAACGCCGAGATCGAGAAGCACTCCGTCGATCCGATCGACCCCGAAGCTCTCGCAAACCGCGCGTATCTCGCAGAAATTGTTGCGGGCAAGGCTGACCCTTTCCCCAAAGGGTGCGAGCCTTGCGCCCGCTGCCCGGATCGCCGAGCTGTCGCGATCGATCGCGATCAGCTTCCCATCGGTCAAGCGTTCGGCGATCGCATAAGAGTGACCGCCGCCCCCCGCCGTACCGTCGACGTAAGTTCCACCTTTACGAATGTTAAGTCCCTCTATACATTCGTAAAGCAAGACCGGACTATGTGAAAATTTGAATTCTTCCTTGTTCATATGGATCAGAGACCGTATTTTTCGAGAACATCGACCATGTTATCGATATCCTCCTCGGTGCTCTCGTAGAGCTCCTCTGACCAGATCTCGGCATATTTACCGCAGCCGAGAATTACCGCGTTTTTGATAATGCCCGCGTGGCGGACAAGCTCCTCGCCGAGAAGAACTCTGCCCTGTGCATCGGGCTCTGCCCACGTGCCGCTTTTGTAGAGGAAACGCATAACGGTCTCCTGCTCGCGGCGAGGCATCTTTTCAAGCGGAGCAACGTAGTTGTTCCACTCCGCCTCGGAATAAACGAGAAGGCATTTATCGCGGAAGCTGCGTGTGATGAAAAACTTTTCTCCGAGCTCCTCACGATACTTTGCGGGAATAGCAAGACGTGTTTTTGCGTCTATTGAATGTTTGTATACTGATGCAAGCATCGCGTTTAGCTCCTTTCTGCACGAAATCTTCACCACTTTCCACCATTTCGTGCTTTTTTTCCCCACATTGTGTGTTTTAATTATATACTAACCCGAAAAGAATTGCAATAGGGTTTTAGAAAAAAACAAAAAATTTTTTTAACTTTTTTCGCTTTTTTAACCTCTCTTTTTACGCAAGATGCTATTTTAGCTCCGTTCACAACCATTTTTTTACATTTTATCTACTATTTCCTTTTTGTTTCAAATAATTACACACAAAATCCCGCGTCTCGCTTTTTATCTCTTTTCGGCAGAGCAAAAGCACCGTTATATTTATAAAAGTCATACCGGCGAGCGTTATATCGGAGATATGCCAAAGCACGCTTCCGCTAACCGTCGCACCAACGACCGCCGCGGCGGCATAGATCGCAAGGCAAGCGCCGCCGAGAACGCGTCCGCGTCCCCCGAAAAGGTAAAAAATGCACTCCTTTGCATAATGAGCACAGCAAACGACGGTTGCGACGCCAAATGCTGCCACGGCAAAGGCAAGGAAATATTCAGACCACCCGCCAAGCACCTCCGAGTACGCCGCGATTGCCATTTTGATAGGCTCGTTGGCAAGAAAGGCGACCTCATCATAAGATATTATAATGACCGCCGCCGTCATCGTGCAAAGCACCACGGTATCGAAAAACACCTCAAAAATTCCTAGTATTCCCTGCTTTGCAGGGGTATCGGTGTTCGATGCCGCATGAGCTAAAGGTGCCGTTCCGCAGCCCGCCTCATTTGAAAGCAGACCCCGCATAGCGCCATACCGCGTCGCGCGGCAAAAAAGAAACCCGAAAACTCCGCCCGCTGCGCTTTCGGGTGAAAAAGCATCGGCAAAGATCGAAGAAAAAACTCTCGGCAACTCCGAACTGCGTATCAGCATCACGGCACAAGACATAAAGATATAAGAAAGCGAAAGTATGGGTATCAGCGCCGACGTCACCTTTGACACCCTTTCGGCACCGCCGCCTACGGCATAAAAAGTGAGCCCGGCAGCGAATATTCCGACAAGGGCCGTCGGTACGCCGAGCGCGTTATGTAAAGCTCCCGCCGCGGCGTTCATTTGTATGCCGCAGCCGGTGGAAAGCACCTCAAAAAGGCACAGCACGGCAAAGGTCGCGCCGACCGCTTTTCCGACCCCGAAAAGCGATCTGCGCGAGAAAAAGTCTTCTATATAGTAAGGAGCGCCGCCGAAACGCTCGCCTCGCCCCTCGCGTCGGTGACGCACCGCAAGCACGATCTCGGCATATTTCAGTATCATCGCGCAAAGCGCGCTGACCCACATCCAAAACACCGCCCCAAAGCCGCCGAGCGCGATCGCTCCTGCAACTCCGACGATATTCCCAACGCCGAGCGTGCCCGAAAGTGCAAGGGTCAAAGCCGCAAACGGCGAAACTCCGCTTTTCTCCTCTTTTTCGGTAATTGCACGAAAAGCTTTGATAGGGTGACGAATATAAAAAAATTTAAGATAAAACGAGAAAAAAAGCCCTGCCGCAATGATGAAAAACGGCACGGGCGCGGTGAAAAAACCTATAAATCTCTCCATACTCTCTCCAAATGTTAAATAAATGTGAATTATGCAAAAAACCCTTGAAAAAATTTCCTTATGGTGTATAATATGTTGTGTTAGCACTCACGGTGGTTGAGTGCCAGCAAACGACAAAGTTTTTTAATATCCGTTTATAATAGGAGGAAATCAAAAATGACGATCAAGCCCTTGGCTGACAGAGTTGTTGTAAAGCTCGTCGAAGCCGAAGAAAAAACAAAAACAGGAATAATCCTCACCGCATCTGCACAAGAAAAGCCGCAGATAGCAGAGGTCGTTGCAGTCGGTCCCGGCGGACTTGTTGACGGTAAAGAGGTCGAAATGACCGTCAAGGTCGGCGACAAGGTAATTACCAGCAAGTATGCAGGCACCGAGGTAAAATGCGATGGCACGGAATACAATATCGTGCGCCAGAGCGATATACTCGCAATAGTTGAATAATCGGAGGTACACTTAAAATGGCAAAGGAAATCATTTACGGAATAGAGGCAAGAAACGCCCTGCTTCGCGGCGTTGACAAGCTTGCCGACACGGTTAAGATCACACTCGGCCCCAAGGGACGCAACGTCGTGCTTGACAAGAAGTACGGCGCACCGCTGATCACCAACGACGGTGTTACCATCGCCAAGGAGATCGAGCTTGAAAACGAAGCCGAGAACATGGGCGCACAGCTCGTTCGTGAGGTCGCTACAAAGACCAACGACGCAGCCGGCGACGGTACGACTACTGCTACCCTGCTTGCTCAGGCGTTTATCCGCGAGGGTATGAAGAACGTCACCGCAGGTGCAAATCCGATGATCTTGCGCAAGGGTATCAAGAAAGCGACCGACCGCGCGGTCGAGTGCCTCACCGAGAACTCAAAGCCCGTCAGCGGCTCTGCCGATATCGCTCGCGTCGGAACCATCTCCGCAGGCGACGAGGTCATAGGTCAGCTGATAGCGGACGCAATGGAAAAGGTCACCTCCGACGGAGTTATCACCGTTGAGGAGTCGAAATCCGCCGATACCTACTCAGAGGTCGTTGAGGGTATGCAATTCGACCGCGGATACCTCTCGCCCTACATGGCAACCGATATGGATAAGATGGAAGCCGTCATTGACGACGCACTCATTCTTATTACAGATAAGAAGATCTCGAACATTCAGGAGATACTCCCCGTTCTCGAGCAGATAGTTCAGCAGGGTCGCAAGCTCCTCATTATCGCCGAGGACGTTGAGGGCGAAGCTCTTACCACCCTTGTTCTCAACAAGCTCCGCGGCACATTCGTCTGCGTTGCGGTCAAGGCACCCGGCTTTGGCGACAGAAGAAAGGAAATGCTCCGCGACATTGCGATCCTCACAGGCGGCGAGGTTATTTCGAGCGAGCTCGGTCTTGAGCTTAAGGACACAAATCTTATGCAGCTCGGCCGCGCACGTCAGGTAAAGATCTCGAAGGAAAACACCATCATCGTTGACGGTGCGGGAGATAAGGATGAGATCCGCGCACGTGTTGCACAGATCAGAAACGCGATCGAGACCACGACCTCCGATTTCGACCGTGAGAAGCTCCAGGAAAGACTTGCGAAGCTCGCAGGCGGCGTTGCCGTTATCAAGGTCGGTGCGGCAACCGAGATCGAAATGAAGGAAAAGAAGCTCCGCATTGAGGACGCACTCAATGCAACTCGCGCAGCTGTTGAGGAGGGTATTCTCCCCGGCGGCGGAACTGCTTACCTCAACATCATTCCCGAAATTGAGCGCCTCGTTGATACCGTTGACGGTGACGAGAAGACCGGTGTCAAGATCGTTCTTCGCGCACTTGAAGCTCCCGTTCGCCAGATCGCCGCAAATGCCGGCGTTGACGGTGCAATAATCGTTGACAAGATCATGAGCAGCGGCAAGACAGGTTGGGGCTTTGACGCATATAACGAGACCTACTGCGATATGGTTGCAGCCGGTATCGTTGATCCGACGAAGGTCACCCGTTCGGCACTCCTCAATGCGGCATCGATCGCATCGACGATCCTGACCACAGAGGCAGTCGTTGCCGATATAAAAGAGCCTACTCCCCCCGCACCTCCCGTTGACGGCGGCATGGGCGGAATGTATTGATAAAGCTATAAATGAATGTCCGTTGCGCAAGCGCAACGGACATTTTTTATTTACCCATAACCTGCATCATAAGATTGAGCATAACTGCCGTTTGACCGCGCGTTACGGCGTCGGTCGGGCAGATCTTGCCGCCGTCGTCGGTGATCACGCCAAGCTTTGAGAGCACCGTGACCGAGCCTTGCGCCCATTCGGGGATCTCAGATGCATCGGAGAACACCGGTGCGGCGATATTTTCCTTTACATACGACGAACCGTTCATGATCTTATTGACCATGTGTGCCGCCTCGGCTCGCGTGATCGTTTCATTCGGCAAAAAGCAAAGCTCCCCGTCCTTATTCGTTGAGCCCTCGATGTATCCAAGCTGCTTTGCCGCCGTAACATACGGTAGTGCCGATGAAGCTATCTCTTTTTCATCGGCGAAGCCCGTGTCGCCGCCAACGGGCAGATTTTTGATCCCCGCTGCGTTCATCGCCATAACGAGAAATTCCACTCTACTCACGGTAGAATCGGGATAAAAATAGCAAAGATTCCCAACCTGTGTTCCGTTCATAATGCCGTTTTCCGTCATTGCAATAGAGGCACAGCAAGCCTCGTTACCCACCATGTCCGTGTATATGACCGAGGTTGCAGGCTCGCTTATCGTGACCTTGACCTCTGCCGAAGACGAGTAGTTTCCGTACTTATCGTGCACGACATATGTAAAGCTGTCGCGCCCCGTAAATCCGTGCTCGGGAAGATATGTGTAATTACCCGCCTCGCGATCGTTCATTATAACAAGTCCGTGCTCCGGCGCTTTGACTATCTCAAACGTGAGTGCATCTCCCTCGGGGTCATATGCGCCGAGCTTGCCGAAAACCGCAGTGCTCTCATATCCGCGCACCGAAAGCATCGTCTCCGCCGCCATTCCGACCGTGGGATTTGCGTTTGACCTTTCAAGAATGTAAAGCGAGCAAACAACGGAATACGCGCTGTCGTTAACGGAAAACTCAAATGAGCTTTGTGAAGCGCCCTCTCCCGTCGGGTCAAAAACGAGATGTCCTATGGAGTCACCCGATATCTTCTGCCCCTTTGTAACCGCCGTGTTGCCGAGAAGCAGAACTCCCTGTGCGGGATCGGGGACGGACACGACCGTGATCGAATTAACATTTCTCAGATTAAGTGCGCGTGCAAAATCGTCGCGCGAGAATGCAATAGTCCTACCCGTTCTTCCCGCCTTCGCCATCGGAGATCCTGCGGCAATGATGTCAACTGCCGGTGAAAGCGCCGAGGATATCTCCTCTCGCGGCTGAATTTCACCTGTCGGTTCGCTCGTTGTAACTGCATTTTGTTCGGTGGTGGTCACAGCGTTCGTTGCGCCTGCGTTGAATGCAAGTGCGCCCGCAAGCAACACCGCCGCGACCGCGAAAATGATACATTTTCTCATATCAAAACCTCTTTTCGATTTTTCTTCTGCTAAAATGTATTAATTCTGCGCGTGTTTTATGACACCTATTGAATTTAAAAAGCACCTGCGATCGCAGGTGCTTTGCTTTTTTAAAGAGTCGCAACAAATTTTCCGAGCAGATTTGAAAAATCGCGTCCCACACGGTCGGTAGTTTCCTTGACCTCCTCGTGCGAAAGAGGATCGCCCGACATGCCCGCGGCAAGATTTGTAATGCAGCTGATCCCGCATATTCTAAAACCGCAATGGCGCGCAGCTATCGCTTCACAAGCGGTGCTCATACCGACGGCATCTGCCCCGAGCTCACGGTAAGCCCTTATCTCAGCCGGCGTTTCATACTGCGGACCTGTCGTTTGAAGATAAACTCCGTTTTGGATCTTTATGCCCTCCGAGGCGGCTATATCCGCAATTTTGTTCGACAGCTCGCGATCATAAACGCGTGTCATATCAGGGAACCGAGTTCCGAGACTGTCGATATTAGCGCCTATCAGGGGCGACGGAACAAAGCTTGATATTTGATCGCGTATTATCATAAATTCGCCTATAGAAAAGCCCGTGTTGATTCCGCCTGCGGCGTTTGTCAAGACCAATATCTCCGCTCCCATCAGCCTCATGATACGCACGGGAAGCACAACATCGCTCATTTCGTACCCTTCGTAATAATGAACTCTGCCCTGCATTATAACGACCGGAACGTTTCCAAGATATCCGAAAACGAATCTGCCCTTATGCCCCGATACAGTCGACCGCGGGAATCCCTTTATCTCTGCGTAATCGATCGCGCATTCGACTCGAAGTGAGTCTGCAAAACTGCCGAGACCCGACCCGAGGATCATAGCAACTCGCGGCGAAAAATCGGTCTTTTTCCTTATACATTCATAACAGTCGAAAAGCTTTTTTTCAATTGGATTCATAATAATCTCCATTCCGCCGCCTGTGCGGCGCGAAAAATAGTTTTGAGAATTCAAATGTGTTCGCTTTGCGAACAAAAATGGGTTAGGGCCCCATTTTTAATTTGAATTTGGTTGCGTGAACAGTAAGTAATCTAAACAGACATATAATCTTTCACGCCAACTCCTTTATTATAGCTGCGATCGCATGATCGCGGCAGTCTACGGTGTGTCGGTCTGCGACCGCGGCAAGCTCCGGCACGGCGTTGGCAACGGCATAGCCGATATCCGCCTTTTTTATCATATCTACATCGTTTTCGTAGTCCCCAACGGCAACGACAGTATGTATTTTTCCGCCGTACAGCTCTTTAAGACGGGCTATGGCATCGCCCTTCGTCGTGCCGGCAGGCTGGATCTCAATTCCGTTTACCCAACTGCGTGAGATATAAAAATCCTCGCCCGCAAGCACGCGTATCTTCGCAAGATATTCATCGCTCACCTCATCGGGCACGATGCAAAGAAATTTATAAAGCGGCTTTGGAAAGCTGTCGATAACCGCCTCAATATCATCATCGGGATAAAGATTATAACGCTCGACGCTTGAATGAAATCGCAAGCATTCACGCTTTGGGCAAGCCTCCGAGATGACTTTTGCAAATTCAACGGTCTTTTTGATATCAAGCGGCAGCTCGAGCACGTTTTCATTTTTTTCAACGTCGTAAATGACAGTTCCGTTGAGAACCGCGCAGTATGCATTGATCGGAGCGCGGAGAGCCTTGACGTATTCCCCCCAGCGCCCGCTGGCGATACAAAACCGACCGCCCTCGCTCTCAAAATATTCAATAGCATCGCGGTTTTCTCGCGAGATCGCGCCGTTACGGACACTTAACGTTCCGTCAAAATCGGACATCAAAAGAATTCCGTCAAATTTTCCCATAGCTACCTCATAAAGATCTTCTGCCTTTAGTATACCACAAGCACCGCGATTTTTCAATCGTTTGGAGAAAACTCCCCCCGATATTTTTTCTCTGCGAAATCGAGCGCTCTTTGTCTCATACGGTATGCCGAACGCGGCGATATTCCGAGCAGCTCTGCCGTTTTCTCCATACTCATTCCGCGTATATACCGAAAATAGAGCAATAATTTTTCCTTGCAGTTGGGCAAAGCCGTAACGAATTCGCGGATATCCTTGGCGCGGCAAGACATCTCGTCAACGGCAAACAGCTCGCCGGCGTCAGTCACCCCCGCCGCTTTTGCCGAGGCTATAAAAAGCGTCAACTCCGTGTAGCTTTCAAGCCCCCGCAAAAGCTCTCGGCGTGTCTGATCTTCTAAGATCATATCTGCTCCTTTGCGCTCTCGACACCAAGCTCACGCAAAAGCTCGATTACCGCCGTGAAGCCGCAGATGCAAAGTATCGTGTCCGTATCAAGATACTCAACGCAGGTCCTGCAATAAAGCTTTTCGCCGTTGGCAACACATTCATCGTCTGCGTATATATATTCCCCGCACTTTTCACAGCGCCCGATCGGCGTGCCGGAGCCGCCCTCATAAGACGGGCAGCCCTCGGGGCAAAATGTCATGTAACATTCCTCACACATAAAAAAACTCCTTTCATTGTTGACAATCCCGAACAGACAATTTATAATGTTAGGAGTGGAAGCCGAACGAGGAGCAATCTCGCTTATACCCTTTTTTGTGTTTTGTGCAAGACAGTTCTGCTCAGTTCTCATTACGGCGCAACAAATATAGAACGTTTGTTCGGATTTGGTATGATTATACACCAAATATTTCCATTTGTCAATAGGTTTTCGCAAATTTACAGAACAAATGTTCCAATTTTGAAAAAATTGAAAGGTAACTTTGAATGACAGCTATCAGTGTAAACGGTCTGACCCTGCGATACGGGATCACCACCGTACTTGAAAATATATCATTCTCGCTCGAAGAAGATGACCGGCTCGGCATCGTCGGGGTGAACGGCTGCGGAAAGAGCTCTCTTTTTCGGCTGATCACAGGCGACGAGGACGCGGACAGCGGAGATGTTTTCATCGCAAAGGGCAAGACGGTCGGCATTTTGCGTCAGGACGGCGCGTTCACCCTGCCAGACGGTGTCGATGAAAACGCAACGCCGCCCGAGATCATGGTCTTTTCATATCCCGAGCTGCTTGAAGCCGAAAAAGAGCTTGAAGCGATGAAGCGCAAGCTCGATGCTTGGCAAGGCGTATCGGAAAATGACTTTTATACTTCCCTCGCCCAAAAATATACCGATCTGCACGCAAAATATATAGCCGACGGCGGTATGGAATTTCGCTCGCGCTGTGTTTCTGTGCTTCGCCGAATGGGATTTGACGACGAGATGCTTGCGCGTCCCGTCAAAACATTAAGCGGAGGCCAGAAGACCCGACTTGCAATATCGGTTCAGCTATGCCGCGATCCCGATATCCTGCTCCTTGATGAGCCGACGAATCATCTTGATATAGAAACGCTCGGTTGGCTCGAAAATTATCTTGCGTCGTACAAAAAATGCGTGCTGGTCATCTCGCATGACCGCTATTTTCTCGACCGCGTGACCAATAAAACGCTTTTTATTGAGCACACTCACGGAAAAATGTTCAACGGAAGCTATACCGCCGCCTCCGCCCTGCGCGAGGACGCCGACCGTGTATCGGAAAAGCACTATTGGGAGCAGCAAAAATATATAAAGCATCAGGAGGAATATATAGCGCAGCAGCGCGCATGGGGACGGGAAAAGAATATAAAACGCGCCGAAAGCCGCGAAAAAATGCTTGATAAGATCGAACGCCTTGAGCGTCCCAAGGAGGCGCCGCGCCCGATCAAGCTGAAATTCTCACAGGCTCACAGCTCGGGAAACGATGTGATGTATGTTCGCGGACTGGGCTTTGAATACCCAAACAACAGACTTTTCGCGGGTCTTGATTTTCTCTTAAAGCAAAAAGAACGCCTTTTTATCATAGGAAAGAACGGCTGCGGCAAATCAACTCTTGTAAAGCTGCTCACGGGTCAGCTTGAGCCCACGGAGGGTTATGTTGAAGCGGGATATAACGTTGAGATAGGCTGCTACGATCAGGAAAACCGCACACTGACCGATGAAAATACGGTCATGGAGGAGCTGCATAACGCTTATCCCGATAAAACCGAGCTTGAGATCAGATCGACCCTTGCGGCATTCAGATTTTTCGGCGACGACGTTGACAAAAAGGTCGCAAAGCTGTCGGGTGGTGAGCGTGCGCGCCTTATGCTCGCAAAGCTCATCATGTCAAAAATGAACGTTTTGATCCTCGACGAGCCGACAAACCACCTTGATATAAGCTCGCGCGAGGCACTTGAAGACGCGATCGACGCCTTTGACGGCACGGTGCTCGCCGTATCGCACGACCGATATTTCATCAACCGCCTGGCAACGCGCGTGATCGAGATCTGCCCGGGAGAGGAGTTCGGCACGGATCAGCTTGATTATAACGTTTCAAAAAAAGGCGCGGCTATGGACGAATTTTTCGAATTCAAGCGAAACCGAAAAACTCTTGCCGTCGGTGAGGAAGAAAAAGCCGTCACCGCCGCGAACGAGCAGTTTATCGCCGACAAAAAAAGCCGTTCGCGTGAACGCAGCGAGCAACGCCGCCTTCTGCGAATGGCAAATGAGCAGACCGAGCTTGAAGCGGAACTTGACCGCGTGACCGAGGAGCTTTACGGCGAAGCCGCTACAAATTACGTCCGCGCCGCCGAGCTTGAAGCCCGCAAAAATGAAATAGAAGAACGCCTCATGGAGATCTATGAGGAGCTCGGAGTATAAAAAAACGCAGATGCCGATGCATCTGCGTTTTTTGTTTTACTGTTCGATCTCTTCCATATAGTAAGCCTCGAGAACGTCGCCGACCTTGATATCGTTGAACTTTTCAAGTCCGACACCGCACTCGTAGCCCTGGGCGACTTCTTTAACGTCGTCCTTAAAGCGGCGGAGTGAGCCGATCTTATCCTCGAAGATAACAACACCGTCGCGAAGCACGCGAATGAGGTTGTTGCGTCCGATCTTACCGTCCTGAACATACGAGCCTGCGATCGTTCCGACGTTCGGAACATGTATCGTTTGGCGGACCTCGGCGTGGCCGTTGATCGCCTCGCGGTACTTCGGCGCAAGCATACCCTTCATAGCGGCTGTGATCTCCTCGATGCACTCGTAAATGACGCGGTACGTGCGGATCTCGACATTCTGACGCTCGGCACTGTCGATAGCCGTCTTATCGGGGCGAACGTTAAATCCGACGATAATAGCATTTGAAGCGGCGGCAAGCATAACATCGTTTTCCTTGATTCCGCCTGTCGCGGCGTGAATGACCTTGACCTTGACCTCGTCATTCGAGATCTTCTCAAGCGACTGCTTAACAGCCTCGACCGAGCCTGCAACGTCTGCCTTGACGATGATATTGAGATCCTTAACGCCCTCGGCGATCTGTGCGAACAGATCGTTGAGATTTGCGCGGCTGTTAGCCTTGAATTCATCTTCCTTAGCCTTTGCGCGGCGCTGATCTGCAAGCTCTCTTGCCATTCTTTCGTTATCGACGGCGATGAACTCGTCGCCTGCCTCGGGAACATCGGCAAGACCCGTTATCTCAACGGGAACGGACGGTCCTGCAACCTTTTGCGGCTTGCCTGTATGGTCTGTCATCGAGCGAACGCGTCCGACAGCCGTACCTGCTATGACTATATCTCCGTTGCGCAGAGTTCCGTTCTGAACGAGGATCGTTGCAACAGGACCGCGTCCGCGATCGAGCTTCGATTCGATAACGATACCCTTTGCGCGGCGGTTCGGATTTGCCTTATACTCCTGTACCTCGGCAATCAGCAATACTCGCTCAAGAAGGTCATCAATACCGAAATGAGTAAGTGCCGAAACGGGAACGCACATAACATCGCCGCCCCATTCCTCGGGAACGAGGTCGTATTTTGTGAGCTCCTGCTTGATGGCGTCGGGGTTTGCGGTGGGTTTATCCATTTTATTAATGGCAACGATGATCTGAACGTTTGCCATTTTTGCGTGATTTATTGCCTCAATGGTCTGGGGCATGATTCCGTCGTCTGCGGCGACGACGAGGATCGCGATATCCGTTGCCATAGCACCGCGGGCACGCATAGCCGTAAATGCCTCGTGTCCCGGTGTGTCAAGGAATGTGATCTCCTTATCGCCGAGGCTGACGCGGTAAGCACCTATGTGCTGTGTGATACCGCCCGCTTCACCCGAGGTAACGTGAGTATTGCGGATAGCGTCAAGCAGCGAAGTCTTACCGTGGTCAACGTGACCCATAACGCAAACAACGGGTGCACGCTCGACAAGATCCTCTGCCGAATCCTCTTTTTCATCAAAGAGCTTATCCTCGATGGTGACGATAACTTCCTTTTCGCATATAGCGCCCATTTCATCGGCGATAAGATATGCTGTATCGTAATCTATCGTTTGGTTGACAGACGCCATAACTCCCATGAGCATAAGGCGTTTAACAACGTCGCCAGCCTTTGCCTGAAGACGCGATGCAAGCTCACCGACGGAAATTTCATCAGGCACCTGAATACGAAGCTGCTGCTTCTTTACAGGCTGCTGCGGAGCTTTTTTGCCACCCTTGTTTTTGTTTGCCATGGGGGCTCGGTTTCCACCGATATCCTTATTGATAGGCGCGCGATTGCCGCCGACGTTCTTTTTGACCTTACCCATTCCGCCTCTGGCATCGCGAACGGAATCGGGAACAAAATTATCAAGTCTTTCGTCGTATTTTGAAAGGTCAACAGTCGTGCCGCGAGTATCTACGACACGGGTTGCACCGTGCTTCTGCGTTGATACGGTTCCCTTCGGCGTCTGCTCGCGAACGATGGCTTTCGGCTGGAACTTTTCACGCGGTGCGCGCTGTGAGCCCATTTCGTCCTTGTCGCGGAAGGGCTTTTGACCGCCAAAGCCTTGATTTGCGCCCTGCGGCTTTTGCTGCTGCGTTTTTTGATTATTATATCCGACGGGCTGAGCAGGCTTTTGAGGATATGCACCCTGAGCAGGTCTTCCCTGGGGCTCCTGTCGGCGCGGCTCGAACGCCGGCTTTGCTGCCGGTGCGGGCTTTGCCTCAGCCTTCGGTTCGGGCTTTTTCTCCTCGACCTTGGGCTCGACCTTCGGCTCGGGCTTTTTCTCCTCGACCTTGGACTCGACCTTCGGCTCGGGCTTTTTCTCCTCGACCTTGGGTTCAACCTTCGGTTCGGGTTCCTGCTCCTCTGCCTTGACTTTGGAGGGGATATAGGTCACCCCGTCAAGATATTCGTCAATATTAACTATTTGGTTAGCCTTTGTAACAAGGTTTAAAAACACATCAAACTCCTCAGGCAAAAGAGTCTTCTGAGTTTTCACCTCAATGCCCGTTGAAGACATGAGCTCAACTATATCCTTTGTCTTTAGCCCAAGATCCTTTGCAAGTTGATTTACCTTGTACTGCGTTAATGCCATACTGTTATTCTCCTTCTTCGGAAGTGTTAGTAGCTTTTTTCATAACTGCCTCGGCAAGCCCTACGTCCGTTATTCCGACCGCGGCTGAAGCCGAGCTTTTTCCCATTGCCGCACCGAGCTCTGCGGTCGTCAGCGGCAGAAATATAAGTTTTATTCCGTAGTACGCGCATTTATCGGAAAGCTTTTTCTTCGTGTTTTCAGACGCATCACACGCAACGGCGGCAAGCTTGACTCGCCCCTGATTTTTTCTGATAGCGTCGCACACCTGCTCCGTTCCGATCACGGCGTGGCCGGCTTTTTTGCAAATGCCGAGCATCGATGCGAGTGCGTTATTCATTTTCCGAAAGCTCCGCTTCAAGCTTTAAATAAACGTCCTCGGAGATCTCGTGATTCAGGCTTTTTTCAAGTCTTTTGGATTTTCTCGCCTTCGAAAGACATTTTGCATCTCGGCAGACATAAGCACCTCTTCCGGATTTTTTGCCCGTGAAATCAAGAGATATCTCGCCGTCCGGCGAAAGCACGACACGCAAAAGCTCGCGTTTCGGCTTGTGCTCGGAGCAACCCATGCACTGCCGCATCGGTATTTTCTTTACCTGCGGCTGCTTTGCACTGCTCATTATTCTGATTTTATGTCTATCTTGCAGCCTGTAAGACGTGCGGCAAGACGTGCGTTCTGACCCTCTTTGCCGATCGCGAGCGAGAGCTGATCCTCGTCAACGATAACGCGGCAAGCGCGCTCGGCAAGCATTGTTACGGAATTGACCTGCGCCGGTGAAAGTGCGGCGGCAATGTATTCCTCAGGTACTTCACTGTATTTTACGATGTCGATCTTCTCTCCGTCAAGCTCCTCGAGTATGCCGGAAATTCTCATTCCGTGATTACCGATGCAAGCACCGATCGGATCAACATCTTCATCGCGCGAGTAAACGGAGATCTTGGTTCTCGAGCCCGCCTCGCGTGCGATATTCTTTATTATGACCACGCCGTCCGTGATCTCGGGGATCTCAAGCTCAAACATACGGCGAACAAGGCCTGCGTGAGATCTTGAAAGGGTTACGAGCGGACCGCGCGACTCGCGGTTGACTTCAAGTACATAGACTTTTATGCGCTGACCGACGGTGAAACTCTCTCCGGGTATCTGCTCAGAACGAAGCAGAGTTGCATAACCCGTACCCGTTTCAAGCACGACGTTTCCTGTCTCATAATCGATCTTATTGACGGTTGCGGTGATGATCTCCTCACGCTTGCTTTCATAAGCCTCCTGAGCAAGCTTGCGCTCACCCTCGCGTATACCCTGAATAATGACGGACTTCGCCGCACCTGCGCTGAGGCGGCGGAAATTCTTAGTCTTGACCTCGGTCTCAACTATATCACCGATATTATAGCGTTTGCGGATCGCGCGTGCGTCGTCAAGCGATATCTCGGCAACGGGGTTCTCAACGACCTCGACGACCGTTTTCTGCTGATATATACGAACGTCCTCCTTGGCGGGGTCGATCATAACTCTGACGTTCGTGTTGTTTCCGTATTCCTTTTTGTAAGCCGCGGCAAGAGCTGCCTCACACTTTTCAAGCATGTACTCCTTCGGGATACCCTTCTCTTTTTCAAGAAGCTCGAGCGCCGCAAAAAATTCCTTGTTCATTTTAGGAAGATCCTTTCTTATATGTCGTAATCGTAAAGGCAGAGCTTTGCGATCGTTTTGATTTCAAGTTTAATCTCCTCGTTACCGAGGTCGATGACAGCCTCCGTGTCATCATATGACATAAGGTTGCCGATGACAGCCTTTCTGCCGTTTTTATCAGGCGCGAAAAATCTCGCTTCAACCCGCTGACCCATCATTTTTTTTGCCTGCTCGGCGTTTTTGATCTGCCGGCCAAGCCCGGGGGAGCTGACCTCAAGGTAGTAAGCACGGTCAATGGGATCCGCCTCGTCGAGCACGGGGTCTATTGCGCGGTGGACCTTTTCGCAGTCCTCAATGAAAATACCGTTTTCACTGTCAATATAGATGCGCAGATAATATGACGCACCCTCTTTTACGAATTCAATATCCCAAATACTGTATCCGAGGCTCTCCACAGTCGGAGCTATCGCCTCATAGACCGCATGGGATACACCTTTTGTGTTTCCTGCCATTTTCAAAGCCTTCCGATAATAATTTGAGAGTGGACTTGCGCCCACTCTCAGATAACTGTGGGTATTATACCACACTTTTTTCCACTTTGCAATAGTTTTGCAAAAAATATTTTCGCTTTATTATATTTTTACTTTAACTGTTTACAAATCCATATTTATATGATATAATATATTGATTAAGCTGGAAAACTATGTAAAGAAGGGAGACCTTGCTTATGCAAAACAAAAAAGCTTTCAGATTGTCCGGCGAATATTCGGCGTTCATATGGCTCGCCGCGATCGGCATCGTTTGCTTTGCCGCACATATACTTGTCACGGAGATAACGGAGCTTTCACCTGCCGTTTCGGGACTTATATTCCTTTGCTCATTTATCGCCGCAGCATCGGCTGTCGGATTTGTTCTTTACAGGATCAAGGCAAAAAGCGGAACCGTTAAGGAACAGCTCAGCACAAATGCAAACACTATACGCGACCTTTTGCAGCAGGCACATATGCCCATTATGCTGACGGACGGCACGGGAAAGATCATATGGTATAACGATGACCTTGCGATAAGCTTTGAGGTCGGAATGAGCGCGATCGGAACGAGCATGCACGTTTTCTGCAAGCCCTCCGAGGCTCAGCTGCTTGAAGCGACCTCCGCATATTACGGAGATACCTCCGCCGCACCTTCGTTTGACGACTCGATCACGGACATGACGATCGCCGGCCGCCGCTACCGCGCAAGCTGCTATCGCGTGCGCACCAGCATAAAATCAAAAGACGATATCCGCGATTTCTATATGACCATGTTTTCCGACACCACGGATCTCTATAACGCAAGCGAGCTTATAAGGAACGCAGCACCCGCTGTCGCATACGTCATAGTTGACAATCTTGAGGAGCTTGCTCAAAACATCAAGGTCGGATACCGTGAGCAAGCAAACCGTGTTGAACAGATCCTCAAGGAATGGTCAGACTCAATGCACGGAACGATCCGTGAGTACAGCCGTGACAAATACATGATGATATTCTCCCGCGACATGCTTGATGAGTGCATAGCAGACAAGTTCTCCGTTCTCGATAAGATACGCGAGATCCGAATCGGAGAAGGCGATTCGAGCCTTCCCGTAACGGTTTCCATGGGTATTGCCGCATCGCGTCCTGCGGTCGGCAACGATATTTCGCTCGATCTTACGGCAACGGCTCAGGAAGCCGCATCGGCACTTGATATGGCACTTCAGCGCGGAGGCGACCAAGCCGCAGTCAAGACCGAGGCGGGGCTTGAATGCTTCGGCGGCCGCACAAAGAGTATTCAAAAGCGTACTCGCGTGCGTGCGCGCGTTATTGCGGGAAAGCTTTGCGGACTTATCGCAAAATCAACTCGCGTGCTCATCATGGGGCATAAAAATCCCGATTTCGACTCTGTCGGTGCGTGCGTCGGATTGGCAAGACTTTGTATGTTCTGCGGTGTTGACTGCAAAATAATAGTTGACAAAGCAAATCAAAATTTCCGTATCTGCACAGAAAAGCTGCTCTCACACCCGGATTATGCCGATATGTTCATCGACCGTGCCGAGGCAGTTGATCTGCTCTCCCCTTCCACCTTGCTGATCATCGCGGACGCAAACAATTTCTCGATAATCGAAGCACCGGAAATAGCAACGAACGCAAAGACAATTTATATAGTCGACCATCACCGCCAGACCACTGAGCTGCCGGAAACGGTCGTTACCCCTCCGTATATCGACCCTGCCGCATCGTCTGCATGTGAGCTCGTTGCCGAGATACTCGAGCAATGCCTGCCCGCCGGCGCGCTTCACAGCGAGGAAGCAAACGTTATGATCTCAGGTATCATGGTCGATACTAAGAATTTTACAAGAACGACCAGCACAAGAACCTTCGGCGCGGCACTTTATCTGCGTGGAGAGGGAGCGAACACCGAGATAACTCGCACATTCTTTGACGAGGAGTTCGAGGATTATATGGCTGAGGCCAAGTTCGGCACTGACGTTAAGATCTACCGTGATTCGATAGCCATAACGAAAAGCGACGGAACGGATAACGGCTACGACCGCGTTGCAGCCGCAAAATCTGCCGACCGTCTGCTCACTATCCGCAGCGTTGATGCCGCCTTCGCGCTTGTTCGTGTCGGCGATATCATAAACATTTCTGCGCGCTCGAACGGAAAGATAAACGTTCAGCTCATACTTGAAAAAATAGGCGGCGGCGGACATTTTGACGTTGCCGGCGCACAGCTTGAGGACGGCTCTCTTGAAAAAGCGGAAAAGCTGCTCCGAGATGCAATAGACGATTATTTTGACAATAACCTTTAAGAAAGGATAAACTAATGAAAGTTGTACTGCTCGCCGACATCAAGGGCGTCGGCAAAAAAGACGAAGTAAAAGAGGTGTCGGACGGATACGCCCGTAATTTCCTTTTCAAAAAGAAGCTCGCGATCGAGGCCGATTCAAAGGCATTAAACGAGATAAAAAACAAAGAGGCATCGCGCCTTCATAAAATTGAGGTCGAGCGCGCGGAAGCTAAGGCTATCGCCGAAAAGCTCGCATCAACAACGGTTAAGATCGTTGCGCCCGGCGGAACGGACGGACGCCTTTACGGCTCGGTAACATCAAAGGACATCGCCGAAGCGCTCGAAAGATCACACGGAATCGTTGTTGATAAGCGCAAGATCGCGCTGCCTGAGGCTATCAAGGCTCACGGCACGTATACTCTTGATGTCAAGCTCTACACCGACGTTTTGGGAAAGATCACGGTTAAGGTAACCGAAAATTAAAATTTGGAGAAAATAATGCAAGACGAACTTAATCGCAGTATGCCGGCATCGATCATAGCGGAGCAATCCCTGCTCGGCTCGGTGCTGCTGGATCCGGCAAAGATCAGCGAGATCGCAGGATTTATATCCGAAAACGATTTTTACCTTTCCGATCACGCGCAGATCTTTCTTGCCATGAAGCAGCTGTTCAATGACAGCCATGAAATAGACACCGTCACGCTAATAGATACACTTGTTAAAAATGGCGTTTACGACAAAGAAAGAAGCCAGGACTATATCTTCTCGCTTTCCGATATCGTGCCGAACGCACTCAATATACTCGACTACGCGCGCATAATAAAGGAAAAGAGCCTTCTGCGTCAGCTCATCGGAGCTTGCGGAGAGGTTATTGACGATGCGCAAAGCGAGCAAGAAAGCGCAGGAAAGATAATAAATTCCGCGCAAGATAAGATATTCAATATAGCGCAGGGACGCGATTCAAAGAGCTTCAAGCATATTCGCGACGTCATTCGTGATGTATACGGAACGCTTGATGTTCTTAGGAAAGACCCCAACGCCCTAAAAGGCACCGTTACGGGATTTTCGGGTCTTGATAAGGTCATCGTCGGCATGGGCAACTCGGACCTTGTGCTTGTCGGCGCGCGCCCCGGTATGGGTAAAACGAGCTTTGCTCTCAATGTTGCAACAAATGTTGCTCTCGCTAACCCCAAAAAAGAGGTCTGCATATTCTCGCTTGAAATGTCAGCCGAGCAGCTTGTTTCGCGTATACTTTCAAGCGAAGCAATGATCGGAAGCTATGCTATGCGCTCAGGTCAGCTGAATCCCGATGATTGGGACAAGCTCGCCGAGGCAACGAACAGGCTTGTCAACACGGAAATTCTTATAGATGACACGGCAGGCATCACGGTCACGGATATGCGTGCAAAGCTCAGAAAGGAAGTCGGCAGCAAAAAGGAGCTTGCGCTCATCGTTATCGACTATCTCGGACTTATGCAGAGCGACCGCAGAATAGATAACCGCGTGCAGGAGGTCGCAGAGATCTCCCGTTCACTCAAGGTGCTTGCAAAGGACTTTAACGTTCCGATACTTTGTTGCGCGCAGCTTTCGCGCGGACCCGAAGGCAGAACGAGCAAAAAGCCGATGCTTTCCGACCTGCGTGACTCCGGTGCTATCGAGCAGGACGCCGATATCGTCATGTTCCTCTATCGCGACGATTATTACAAAACGGAGGAGGTCAACCCCGACAAGAATGCCGAGATCTGCGAGGTCATAATTGCAAAGAACCGCCACGGCGGAACGGGATCTGTCAAAATGGGTTGGATACCGCAGTACACGAAATTCCGCACTGTGGCAGGCGAGAATATGCCCGGTGCACCCGTATGATAAAGTTCTGTTCACCGCATAAGCTTGCAGGGTTGCCCGAAAACGAGCCTATACTGCTTGCCCTGTCAGGCGGTGCAGATTCCTCTGCCCTGCTTGATCTTCTTGCCGCCTATGCTAAGGAACACGGCTGTACGGTCTTTGCCGCGCACGTTGATCATTTGATACGCGCGGACGAGCATGACCGCGATCGCCTATTTTGCGAAACGCTTGCGGCAAAATACGGGATCAAAATATTCGAAAAAAAGGCAGACGTACCGAGGATCGCCGCCGAAACCGGCGAGTCGCTCGAAACCGCTGCGCGGCGCGTCAGATACGAGTTTTTTGCCCGGATCATGAAAGAAAACGGCATAAAGATACTCGCCACAGCGCATAATGCAGACGATAATCTCGAAACGCTTATTTTCAATATCACTCGCGGAACGGCGTTGCGCGGAGCTTGCGGCATACCGCCGTCAAGAGAATTTGAGGGCGGGATCATCGTGCGCCCCATACTCGGCGCAAATAAAGCCGAAATCATCTCTTATTGTGAGGAAAACGGGCTTTCCTATGTCACCGACAGCACGAATTTCGATGTTTCTTATGCCCGAAACCGAATTCGCTTAAACGTTCTGCCGGAGCTGCGCCGTATAAACGCAGATGCATCTGCGGCGGCAAAGAGCTTGACGGAATCACTTGCGCTCGATTACGATTTTATTCGATCCGAGGCGGAAAAGCTGATCGGCAATGACGGAATATCGCTTGACGCGCTGAGGGAAGCTCACCCGTCACTGCGGCGTCATGCAATATTGCTTGCATTTAAAAAATTTTCAAATATCGGACTTGAAGGCGTACACATAGAAGCGATACTGTCGCTTTGCGAAAGATCAAAAAACTTTTCGCGCATTTCACTGCCCGGGACCATGAGCGCACGCATCGAAAACGGATATTTGCACTTTATGCCCGATAAAAAAGGTGAGAGCGAAAACGAAAATTATGAAATTACGCTCAAGATGGGTAAAAATGTGCTCCCACGGCATATAATTTTGTATGTTACGGAGCAAAATGATAAAAATGTTTACAAATCAGCCACATCGGCAAAAATAAATTACGATAAAATAATCGGAAAGCTTGTCGCAAGACCGCGCATGCCGGGCGATAAGATACTTATGAACGGAATCCACCGTGATCTGCGCAAGCTTATGAACGAAAAAAAGCTCCCGCCGGAGAAGCGCTCCGAGATCCCCGTTGTTTCAGACGATGAAGGGGTGCTTTTTGTGCCGTATATCGGCATACGCGACGGCGCTTGCGCGGGCTCACACAATATATGTATTGAATTAGCGGAGGAAATAAATGAAAAGTAAGTTCAAGGTGCTGCTGCTTTACGTTGTCCTCATCGGACTCGTGTTTTTTGCTGTGACCGCGCTGTTCGGAGACAGCAGCACAAAAAAGCCAAAAACTTACGACGAGATCGTAAAATATTTTCAAGATGATCGTGTTGTAGATGTTTATCTCACAAACGCAAACGTCTTGAAGCTCAAAGTCATATTGGTCGACGAAAACGGAGACATCAAGTGGGAGGTCGGCTCAAACGAAGAAGAGCCGAAGCCGCAGACCGATACCGTCACCTATAAGGTCGCAAGCCGAGCAGCATTACTCGCAAGCATACAGGGAATGATAGATGCGGGCATTGCCAACGGCACGATCACGGGAACAGTTGAGATCGAGCCCGAGGCCGAGATCCCGTGGTGGGTCAGCTATCTGCCCTTCATTATTATTATAATACTCGCAGTTGTGCTTTGGCTCTATATGATACGCCAGACCTCAGGCGGCAAAGGCGGTGCCGGAAGGCTCAACAGCTTCGGCAAAGCCAAGGTCAAGACCCCGACGGCGGACGGAAAGAAAGTGCTGTTTTCCGATGTTGCCGGTGCAGATGAAGAAAAGGCAGAGCTTGAGGAGGTCGTTCAGTTCTTAAAGAACCCGTCAAAATTCCAAAGGCTCGGCGCAAAGATCCCTCACGGTGTTTTGCTCGTGGGTCCTCCCGGAACAGGTAAGACCCTGCTTGCAAAGGCTGTCGCCGGAGAGGCGGGTGTTCCCTTCTTCTCGATCTCGGGATCTGATTTCGTTGAAATGTACGTCGGTGTCAAAC
>SVSW01000008.1 GCA_015064095.1 Oscillospiraceae bacterium
CACCCCGTTGTAGAAGACAGGACCGTTGCACTTACAGAGCTTGCGGAAATCAGCGAGCTTAACCGCGAGGAATATGCCGACAGCGATATCGGTATCATAACAAGCGGAACGTCTTATCAATATGTAAAAGAAATATTCGGTGACAGCGTAAATATTCTCAAGCTCGGAATGGTCAATCCCCTGCCCGTACGCCGTATAAAGGATTTTGCGGCACGCGTCAAAAAGCTTTATGTTATTGAGGAGCTTGACGGTGTTATTGAAACGCATTGCAAAAATATCGGAGTTGATGTTACTCACGGTAAAGATATCTTCTCTCCAATAGGCGAATATTCGCAGAGCAGCATAGCAAGGGCACTCGGTATGGATAAAGATGTCACTCATAAGATCGACTCGGATATACCGGTAAGACCTCCCGTTATGTGCGCAGGCTGCCCTCACCGCGGTATGTTTTATGCACTTTCCAAAAACAAAATAACAGTTATTGGCGATATTGGTTGTTATACACTTGGCGCACAACAGCCGCTTAATGCGGTTGATTCCGTGCTTTGCATGGGTGCATCTGTTTCCGGAGTTCACGGATTTAACAAGGCAGGCGGTGAGCAGACCGAACAAAAAACGGTTGCGGTTATCGGCGACTCAACATTTATGCATTCCGGTGTTACCGGTCTTATAAATATTGCATATAATGCTACAAATTCGACGGTTATTATACTTGATAACTCTATCACGGGAATGACGGGTCATCAGCAAAACCCGACGACCGGATATAATATCAAGGGTGATCCAGCCGCAAAAATAGATCTTGAAGCACTTTGTCGCGCCGTCGGCATCAACCGCGTTCGCGTTGTTGATCCTTATGATATAAAGGCTTGCGAGGCTGCCGTTAAGGAAGAGCTTGCTGCAAAAGAACCCTCTGTTATAATTTCTCGCCGTCCTTGCATGCTTTTGAAATATGTAAAAGCAGAGCCTGCAATGATAGTTTCAAACGATAAATGCCGCGGCTGTAAGAGTTGCATGAAGATCGGCTGCCCTGCTATCAGCTTTAAAAACAAGAAGGCGGTTATTGATCCGACCCTTTGTGTCGGTTGCGGTGTTTGCACTCAGCTTTGCGCCTTTGACGCGATTGAAAGATAAGGTGATAAAATATGAAGAACGTAAATATTATGATAGTAGGCGTCGGTGGACAGGGTTCACTGCTCGCAAGCAAGCTCCTCGGTCAACTTCTTGTAGCTGAAAACTATGATGTCAAAGTGTCCGAGGTTCACGGAATGAGCCAGCGCGGAGGCTCTGTCGTTACGTACGTTAGATATGGAGAAAAAGTATATTCCCCAATGATCTGCGACGGTGAGGCTGATTTTATCGTTTCATTTGAAACAATTGAGGCTGCACGTTATGTAAATTGTTTGAAGCCGGACGGACGGGTTATCGTCAGCACTCAAAAGATCGATCCAATGCCGGTTATAATTGGTGCTGCGGAATACCCCGATAATGTTGTTGAAGAGATGAAAGCAGACGGTGTTCTTATAGATGCCATAGACGCACTTGCACTCGCA
Organism: Oscillospiraceae bacterium; assembly: GCA_015064095.1. Classification (GTDB taxonomy): domain Bacteria; phylum Bacillota; class Clostridia; order Oscillospirales; family CAG-272; genus RGIG3994. The sequence continues at coordinate 1,554 of SVSW01000008.1, forward strand.
AATGAGGCGGGGTCTTCAAAAGCTGTTAATATCGTGCTTATGGGCAGACTTGCAAAATATCTCGATATTCCAGTTGAAAGCTGGATCTCGCAGATCGAAAAAACAGTTAAGCCTAAATTTATTGAAATAAATAAAAAAGCCTTTATGCTCGGATATAATTATTGAGGTGTAAAAATGGAAAAGTATTGGCAAAAGGAGATCGAAACCGCGTCGCGAGATGAGATCATAGCAATTCAAAACGAAAGACTTCCTAAAACCGTCAAGCATGTTTATGACAACGTTCCTCATTACCGTGCTAAAATGGACGAGATCGGGGTAAAGCCCGAGGATATTAAAACGATAGATGATCTAAAAAAACTCCCGTTTTCATATAAGCAGGATTTGCGTGATACATATCCTTACGGTATGTTTGCCGTACCTATGAAAGATGTTGTAAGACTTCATGCATCAAGCGGAACTACCGGAAAACAGATTGTTGTCGGATATACCCAGCACGACCTTGATGTTTGGGACGAGATATGCGCGAGACAGCTTTATGCAGTTGGTGCAGATGAGAGCGATATGGTGCATGTTTCATACGGATACGGTCTTTTCACCGGTGGATTCGGTCTTCACGGTGGAGCTTCTAAGATAGGAGCTACTATCATTCCTGTTTCCTCCGGCAATACTAACCGTCAAGTAACCATTTTAAAGGATTTCCGTTCAACTATCCTCTGCTGTACCCCGTCATATGCTATGTTTATAGGCGAAACATTAAAGCAAATGGGTATTGATAAGTCGGAAATTTGCCTGAAAGCCGGAATTTTCGGAGCTGAGCCTTGGACCGATGAGATGCGTATGCAGATCGAGGAGATGCTTGGTATTAAGGCATACGATGTTTACGGACTTACGGAGGTTATGGGTCCCGGTGTATGCTACGGTTGCTCAGCGCAAAATGGCATGCACGTCAACGAAGACCATTTTATAATTGAAGTTATAAATCCTGAAACCGGAGAGGTTCTTCCCGATGGTGAGCAAGGCGAGATCGTTTTCACATCTCTGACAAAGGAAGCGTTCCCGATAATTCGATACAGAACACGCGATATTGGCGTTGTTACGCGCGGAACCTGCGAGTGCGGAAGAACATTTGCCAAAATGTCAAAGCCACGCGGCAGAACCGATGATATGCTTATCATTCGCGGAGTAAACGTGTTCCCCTCACAGATAGAAACCGTGCTTATCCGTTGCGGATACACTGCAAACTATCTTATTCTTGTTGACAGAGTAAACAATCTTGACACGGTTGAGGTCAAGGTGGAAATGACGGACGAGGCATTTACTGACTCTATGACAGAGCTTACTAAACGCGAGCGAACTCTCCACGAAGAACTGAAATCTTTGCTCGGAATTTCCGCTAAGGTCACACTTGTGCCGCCCAGATCTATTGAAAGATCGACCGGAAAGGCAGTCCGTGTTATTGACAAGAGAAAACTTATATAATATATAAAGGAGAATGACATGGCTATTAAACAACTTGCAGTATTTGTTGAAAACAAACATGGCTCTCTTAATGAGGTGATTTCCCTTATCGCAGGCGCCGGAGTTGATATTCGCGCCCTCTCCATATCAGAAACTCAAGATTTCGGTATTCTTCGTATGATAGTAAATGATCTTGATACTGCCAAAGAAACGCTTCGTGGGAATGATTATGTTTATAATGTTACCGATGTTGTTGCTGTTTCTGTAAGCGACAAGCCCGGCGCAATGGCAGGTGTTATCAAGATATTAAGCGAGAATGAAATTAATCTTGAATATGTATACGCATTCCTTGGATCGGATCACGGCTCAGCTTGCGTTATTTTGCGAGTTGCCGATAATGAAAAGACTGAAAAGGTACTTGAAGCCGGCGGCTATCACGTGATGTTATGATAGGAATACTTTCAAGAATATTCATAAAAAGCAATCAAAATAATGACGACCCAAGAGTTAGAAATGCATATGGCACGCTTTGCGGCATCGTTGGCATTATTTTAAATATTCTTCTTTTTGCCTTCAAGCTTCTGGCCGGAATGTTAAGCGGTGCTATATCGATTATGGCAGATGCGTTCAACAACCTGACTGATGCGGGATCTTCTGTCATAACCTTGATCGGATTTCGAATGTCTGGTCAAAAGGCAGATAAGGATCACCCGTTTGGTCACGGCAGAATTGAATATATTTCAGGCTTTGTTGTTTCAATGATCATTTTACTTGTTGGATTTGAGCTTGCAAAGAGCTCTGTCGAAAAGATCATTTCACCAAAGGCGGTTGAATTCAGTGTCACTGCAATTATAATTCTTGCTTGCTCTGCCCTTTGTAAAGCCTATATGGCGTTTTACAATTTTAAGATAGGTAAGAAGATATCCTCGGCTGCAATGTGTGCCACGGCAAACGATAGCCTTTCTGATTGCGTTGCAACCAGCGTAGTTCTTGTTTGCTTACTTGTTTCTGAATTTTTCGGTGTCAATGTTGATGCATATTGCGGTCTTGCCGTTTCTGCGTTTGTTATGTTCTCCGGATTAAAGTCCGCAAAAGAAACTATTGATCCGTTGCTTGGCGAGCCGCCGACAAAAGAGCTCATAAACGATATAAACACAATAGTTCGGGCATATCCCGAGGTTGCCGGAGTTCATGATCTTATTGTACACGATTACGGCCCCGGACGAATGATGATATCGCTTCATGCCGAGGTTTCGGCAGATGCTGATATGCTTGAAACGCATGATATGATCGACAATATCGAAAAAGAGCTTTCCTCGAAGCTCAATTGCGATGCGGTCATACATATGGATCCAATCGTGACGAATGACGAGCGCACCCGTGAAGTACGCGATAAGATCGCCGCACTTGTAACTTGTATTGATACGAGCCTTACGATACACGATTTTCGAATGGTTGAAGGCCCGACACATACTAACGTCATATTTGATGTGGTTGTGCCATACAGTCTCAAAAAAAGCGATGATGAAATAAAAAACAGTATAGAAACTATCGTCAAAACCATCGACCCGAATTATTATTCGGTCGTAAGCATCGATAAGTCGTATATATAAAGAAAAGCTCCGCTGTGCGGAGCTTTTCTTTATATTAAGTGCTATTATAAATACTTTTGCATATAGTATTCTTTCTTTATGCTGCCGTCGCGCAGGCGGAACATATTAGGTTTTACGGCAACCACCGTAAAGCCGAATTTTTCATATAACAGGCGGGCGCGGTCGTTTCCCTCAATAAATTCAAGCTCGAGAATTTTCACTCCGCTTGATCTCGCCGATCTGATCATTTCTCGGAACATATATGATCCGATCCCCAGACCCCAATAAGCTTTATGTATCGCTATTTGAATGCTTGCGCGATGCCGCGCTTTTTCGTTGCTTTCAAAATTAAGCTGACAATGACCGACGGCAACGCCGTCGACAAAGCACGCGATCGAGAGGGTGTGCCTTGAATTGCGCAATTCATTTATCCAGCGACGTTCACTTTCAATGCTTTTAGGAGTTTTGTCCCATTCATCGGCGTACCTTAAAAGAAAATCAGTTTCGCCGCAGGCCTTTATAACATAATCGAGCATTGTTTCGGCATCATCAAGCTCAGGCGTTCTGAACGTTGCATGTATGCCGTTTTTCAGCAATACGTTTTGTTCTTTATAAATCATTTATCAAGATATTCACACGCGGCAAGCGCGGCAACAGCACCGTCAGCACAAGCGGTGGTGACTTGACGGATACGCTTTGCGCGGCAATCTCCGGCAACAAATATACCTGCGGTCTTTGTGGTGCAATCCTCGCCCGATGCAAAATAACCGCGATCATCAAGCTCTGTAAGCTCAGAAAATACGGCATTCTCCGGAATAAGACCGATAGCAACAAAAACACCGTCCGTAATTATATCCGAAGCTTCGCCGCTTTCGGTGTTTTTGACCTTAATACCGTAAAGCGAACCGTTATTTTTCAAATATTCGATAACTACAGTATTTGTTATAACTTTGATATTTTTCTTTTCCGAGATAACTTTTTGCAGCCTTCCCTCACCTGTCAGCTTTGCAAGATTTTGTACGACCGTAACACTCTTTGCAACATCGGAAAGAAGGATAGCCTCTTGAAGTGCGGAATTTCCGCCGCCGATGACAGTAACGTCTTTACCTCTATAAAACGCGCCGTCGCATACCGCGCAGAATGAAATACCCTCGCCTATAAGTTCTTCCTCTCCTTCAAGTCCGAGAAGTCTGTGCTTAACGCCGTTTGCAATAATAACTGCTTTGGCTTCGTATTCTCCGCTATCGGCAACAACAGTTTTTGTGTCTTTATTGTCGTTAACCGAAAGCACCTCGCCGATCTCGAACTCTCCGCCGAGATTAATGACCTGCTCGACAAGCTTATCAGCAATTTCAGTGCCCGACGCGCTTACAGTGCCGGGGAAATTCTCGATTTTCGGCGAATATGTCATCTGACCGCCGAAAGCACCGCGTTCAAATATTAAAACGCTTTTATCTGCGCGAAGCGCGTATATCGCGGCGGTAAGTCCGGCAGGACCTGCACCGACTATGATTATATCATGCATTTTTATCTCCTTTTATAAATTCTGCACTGCGGTATATCCGCAGTGCAGAATTATTTTTTGATTATATGTTTTCTTCTATGTATTTGCGGATATTGGAAAGATTTACTGCCTTGGCAACAACCTCACCGTTCTTAACAACTACAAGAGTAGGAGCCTGTCTTATTTCAAGCTCGTTACAAAGAGCCTCGTTATCTGCCTCATCTGCAAACACCTTTTCATAAGCTATTCCGGCTTTTTCAAGGAAGGACGCCGCAAGACGGCAGTTCGGGCAAGTCTTGGTTGCAAAAAGGAGCGTTCCATCGGCAAGACCGCTGTTTACGGCCTCTGCCTTTGCTTCCTCGCAGGTGCAAGCAGCATCGGTCTGCGGCTTGAACTCGGATTTTGCCATGTCATAAACTTTTCTCTGCTTGTACTCCTGAGTTTTACCGTCATTCCAGTTTTGAACAGGACGGTAGTATCCGGTTATGCGGCTGTAAACCTCGGCTGCCTCACCGCATTCGGGGCAAACGAATGATTCGCCGTTGATATATCCGTGATTCTTGCAAACAGAGTATGTGGGCGAGAGTGTGTAGTACGGGAGCTTATAGTTCTCTGCGATCTTGCGAACGAGAGTTGCGGCAGCTTTCCAGTCGGGCAGCTTTTCGCCAAGGAAGGCGTGGAAAACAGTACCCGATGTGTAAAGCGTTTGAAGCTCATCTTGAACATCAAGTGCCGCGAATATATCCTCTGTGTATCCGACGGGGAGATGGGAGCTGTTGGTATAATAGCAAGTTCCGCCTGCCTCTGCTGCGGTCTTGATATCGGGATATCTCTTAACGTCATGCTTTGCAAGGCGGTAGGAGGTAGACTCGGCGGGAGTTGCCTCAAGGTTGTAAAGGTCGCCGTATGCTTCCTGATAATCGGAAAGTCTTTCGCGCATGTGGTTAAGAACACGCTTTGAGAACTCCTGAGTTTCGGGGTGTGTCATATCCTTGCCGATCCACTTTGCATTAAGTCCCGCCTCATTAAGTCCGACAAGACCGATCGTTGAGAAGTGGTTTGCAAATGTGCCGAGATATCTCTTGGTATAAGGATAAAGTCCCTCGTTGAGCAGCTTTGTGACAACGGTTCTCTTGACCTTGAGTGAACGTGCGGAGATATCCATAAGCTTATCAAGACGGCGCATGAATTCTTCTTCGTTCTGTGAGAGATATGCAATACGGGGCATATTGATGGTTACAACGCCGATAGAACCGGTGCTTTCACCCGAGCCGAAGAAACCGCCGGACTTTTTGCGAAGCTCACGAAGGTCAAGTCGCAGGCGGCAGCACATCGAACGTACGTCCGAGGGCTCCATATCGCTGTTGATGTAGTTTGAAAAATAAGGTGTACCGTACTTTGCGGTCATCTCAAAGAGCAAACGGTTGTTTTCTGTGGGAGACCAGTCAAAGTCGCGAGTGATCGAATATGTGGGTATAGGATACTGGAAGCCGCGGCCGTTGGCGTCGCCCTCGATCATGATCTCGATAAACGCCTTGTTGACCATTTCCATTTCCTTGACGCAATCCTTGTACTTGAAATTGCACTCCTTACCGCCAACGATCGCGTTAAGCTCAGCGAGGTCGTTCGGAACGGTCCAGTCAAGAGTTATGTTGGTAAACGGTGCCTGAGTTCCCCATCTTGACGGAGTGTTGACGCCGTAAACAAAGGACTGAATACACTGCTTGACCTCCTTGTAGGAAAGGTTATCTATTTTAACAAAGGGAGCAAGATATGTATCGAAGGAAGAAAATGCCTGTGCGCCTGCCCACTCGTTCTGCATGATACCGAGGAAGTTGACCATCTGGTTGCAGAGTGTTGAGAGGTGAGATGCGGGAGATGAGGAGATCTTACCGGGAATACCGCCAAGGCCCTCCTGAATAAGCTGCTTCAGCGACCAGCCTGCGCAGTAACCTGTGAGCATCGAAAGGTCATGAATATGAATATCTGCATTTCTGTGCGCATTTGCGATCTCATCGTCATAAACCTCGGAGAGCCAATAGTTCGCAGTAATAGCTCCCGAGTTTGAAAGGATAAGTCCGCCGACGGAATATGTTACGGTGGAGTTCTCCTTAACACGCCAGTCATTAAGTCCGAGATAATCGTCGACAACGTCCTTATAGTCAAGAACGGTGGACTTCATATTACGGAGCTTTTCACGGTTTTTTCTGTAAAGAATGTATGCCTTTGCAACATCGGCATAGCCCGCCTGAACGAGAACGTTTTCAACACTGTCCTGAACATCCTCAACGGCAACAAGTCCGTCTTTTATTTTGCTGTCAAAATCTGCGGTGACCTTAAGAGCGATAAAATCGATGACCGCAGGAACATAATTTTTGTTTTGAGCCTCAAACGCTTTTGTGACGGCGGCACTGATTTTTTCAATTTCAAAATCAACGATCTTGCCGTCTCTTTTTACTACCTGATACATTTCTTTTCCCTTTCGTTATAAAATTTTGCCAAATTGTCGAGCATAAACATTGTAACACAGGGAAAAAGCTTTGTCAATAGCAAAAACACAATATATTGATATTTTTTTCAAAAAAACACCAAATATTGTTATCAGATCCCTCGCAGCTCTGTTGAGGGAAGATACCTTTTTGCCACTTCAAGCATTGATTTCATTACGTTTTTGTCATGTCCGTGTGTTTCGGAATCGATAAGCTCTCCCGAATCAACAAAGTTTTGCAAGAAATATTTTTCGGCCCCTTTCAGCCATTTGGAAATGTTTTCTATATCTTCAATTTCGTGGTATTCGAGTGTTACCGTGGTGCGAAATTCATAAGGAACAGTTCCCTTCTTTAAAAATTCCACGCTTTTTAATATCGGTGTTATGTCAAAGTCAGCTTTACCGACTGTAACGCCGTATTTTTCGGGAGTATTCTTTATATCCATCGCAACATAATCAACAAGGCCATTTTCGCAAAGCTCAATAAGTTTTTCGGGGAAGCTGCCGTTCGTGTCGAGCTTGACGGCAAACCCAAGATCTTTGATACCTCGTAACAGTTCGTTTATATCGGGGTGCAAAAGCGGCTCTCCGCCCGTTATACAAACACCGTCGAGTATACCCTGCCTTTTTTTGAGAAATCCGAATATGTCACCAGATGTCATTTTAGATGCGCCGAAATTCCCCGTAACAAGAAGCGCATTGTGGCAAAACGGGCAGCGGAAATTGCACCCTCCGGTGAAAACCGTGCAGGCAACGTGCTCGGGATAATCGAGTAATGTTAATTTTTGAAGTCCTTGAATGTTCATTTTGACTTTTCCTTAAAGTTTTTTGCATTTATATATAGTATTATAAAAAAAACATCGTTACTTGTCAACTTTTTTATTGACTAAGTCGGCAAAAAAGTATATAATAAATGTATCATTAAAGCCATAGGAGCTGATAAAATGAACGAAAACAAAAACATCAGTATAGATGAAGAAAAATTTTTGATTTCAAAACGGCGCAAAACGTTTTATATAAGACTTGCCATTGTTTATTCAACGCTGCTTATATTGCTGCTTTTTGCTGTTAATATAGACACGCTTGAATCCGCAATATTCAAAATATTTGCCCCGTTCACGCCTATTTTCTTCGGAGCTGTAATCGCATATCTTTGCAATCCTCTGTTTGTATTTTTTCAAAACAGGGTCTTTAAAAAAATGAGATCCGTCGGTGCAAGAAAAGCGCTTTCGATAATTTTAACATATATTCTTATATTCGTTATTTTGGCGGGGCTGCTTTTGCTCGTTGCACATTCAATAATAGACGGTATACAAAACTTTATAGAGGAAATCCCGCAAACGCTCTCGGGATTGAGAAATTTTATCGTTGATTTTATCGACGGTCTTGGATTTATTAAATCCGAAGCTGAGATCGGAGGCGCAGTAACCACGCCATTACCCGGGGTTACGGAGATACCGACAACTACCGATGTTCCGATCGTTACAACAACGCCGAGTGTTGATGACACAGTAAATATACTTGATCTTTCTTTTACAAAGGAAAGCATCATTGAAGCGATAGACGATTTTATTGCCGATTCGGGCAAGCTGCTCATGACAGCAGGCGGAGAAATTTTAAACGCCGTGATTTCATCAGGCACGATTGCATTTAACTTTGTCATTAATCTTTTCCTCGGATTTATCTTCTCCATATACATGCTGACCGAGAAAGATCTTATAATAGCCAAGGCTAAAAAGATAGTTTATTCGTGTTTTAAAAAAGATCGTGCAGACGCGATTTGCGCGATGGGAACATATGCCGATGATAAGGTCGGACATTTCTTAAAAGGAAAACTTATCGAATCGCTCATTGTAGGATTGATGGCATTTGTGGCATTCCTTATCTTTGGTATTCCCGCCCCCGTTTTGATTGCCGTTATTGTGGCAGTTATGAATATGATACCGTTTTTCGGTCCTTTCCTCGGGGCAATACCTGCGGCATTGATCGTGCTTATAATGGAGCCATCAAAGGCTATCCCCTACGTTATCATAGTGCTTATTATAATGCAGATCAGCGGAAATTATATTTCTCCGAAGATCGTTGGAAACCGCACAGGGCTCACCCCGCTTGGCGCAATCGTTGCGCTGACGTTGATGAGCGGATATTTCGGACTTGTCGGAATGTTTCTCGGAATTCCGATCTGCGCTATTGTCGTTGAGGTGCTTTGGACCAAATCCGATAGCCGCTTGCGCAAGAATCAGCTCGCAACGGAGATCGAGGCATACTATCCGAGCGATGCTTTGGTGGAAGACCCGAACCACAAAAAGCACAAAAATATTACCTCTATCATCGTTGATGCGACCACGTCTGTCTTCTGCAAAATATTCAAGGTAAACAAGAACAAGGACCAAGATAAAAATGCGGACGGAACTTCCAATGCGGATAACTGATACTGTTCTTTTAGGTATACGTGAGCTTGATTTAAAAAAAGATATTATCGATACCCAACGCAAGGCGCAGATCGAAGAGCTTGTTTTGGCACTTGCTTTCAAGGAAAAGAATTCCGAGCGTACGCTGTCATTGATAAGTGAAATCAAGCTAAATCCCGGTCATGTCGGGGTCGAGGAGAAGATCTGTGCATGCAAAAAATTCATTTCGGTTTTTGAAGAAGCGGATATATACAAAAAAGAAATCACAAGCCGAATGCCCGGCAAGCGCCGCGGATATCTTGTCGGTATGCTTCAAAACACATACAGCGATCAAGTTTTCTTCAAATTGCAATCGAATTTTTCTGCTCAGGCTTTGAATTTCGGAAGCTTTGAAGAAATGTGTGAAAGCATATTTTCGGGAGAATGTGATTTCGGCATACTGCCGACAGAAAGCTCAGATAACGGAAAGCTGCTTCGATTTTATTCCCTAATGGACAGATACGATCTGAAAATAAATGCCGTGCTTGATGAGGAAAACAGCGATAGCTCAGCCACTACAAGATATGCAATAGTCAGCAGATATATCGAATACGGTAAGGATCGCTTCGGCACGCCCGATCTGTTTGAGTTTTCGGTAAATCCCGGTGATCCCCAGCTCCTCGGAAAAATCCTTTATGCCGCCGATCTTTGCGGTATGAGCCTGCGGCGTATCGATTCTTTGCCTGTCCCGTATAAGGACAATGAATTTCTTTTCTGCCCTGTTTTTGATATAAACGGTGCGGATATTGATGCTTTTCTGCTTTATATGTATATTGATTTCCCGCAATATACACCGATCGGAATATTTCCGAAACTTTAATTTTAACGAGGTGATAATAATGGCAACCCATATTTCATATACTCCAAAGGGAGTTTGCTCTCGAAAGATAGACATTGAAATCGAGGGCGATATAATAAAGGCGGCAACATATACCGGCGGATGCTCGGGCAATACTCAAGGAGTTGCGGCACTTGTTGCCGGAATGACTGTTGATGAGGCGATTTCAAGGCTTTCCGGTATAAAATGCGGATTTAAGTCCACCTCCTGCCCCGATCAGCTTGCAAAGGCTCTTATTGAATACAAATCAAAATTCTAAAAGGAGCTCATAAAAAATGACAGATTATCTCAGTAATTATAAAAAATGGCTCAATTCCGATATCTTAACGGAAAGCGAACGTACCGAGCTTTTGGGCCTTGATGAAAACGAGATCAAGGAACGCTTTTCGTGTTATCTTTCGTTCGGCACTGCCGGGCTTCGCGGAAAGATGAAAACCGGAATGAATGCGATGAATGTACACACGGTTGCGCTCGTCACGCAAGGGCTCGCAAATCTGCTCGTTTCCGAGGGGAATGCCGAACGCGGTGTAACGATCGCATATGACAGCCGCAACAATTCGGAAATATTCGCAAAAACCTCTGCCTCCGTTCTTGCGGCAAACGGAGTAAAGGTGTATATTTTTGATTCTTTGCGCCCGACCCCCGAGCTTTCTTTTGCTCTGCGCCGTCTTGGCTGTGCCGCGGGAATAAACGTTACAGCATCGCACAATCCGAAGGAATATAACGGCTATAAGGCATACGGAGAGGACGGCGCACAGCTTTCTCCCGAGGCAGCCGCGATAGTTGCCGATGAAATGGCAAAGACAGATGTTTTTGCAGATATCAAGCGTGTCGATTTTGACACAGCCGTTGCCGAAGGAAAGATAACGGTTATCGGTGACGAAATGGACGAGGCTTATCTCGCCGCTGTAACCGCTGAGGCAGTTTACCCCGAGGTGATAAAGAGCGTTGCGGACGATCTTAAAATAGTTTATTCTCCGCTTCACGGTGCCGGCTACAAGCTCGTTCCAAATGTTCTTTCGAGAATGGGCTTTAAGCACATTTATATGGTGCAGGAGCAGGCAGAGCCCGACGGCGACTTCCCCACTGTCGAAAAGCCTAATCCCGAATACCGCGAGGCCTTCATGCTCGGTATTGAGCTTGCAAACAAGGTCGGAAGCGATCTTATCGTGGCAACTGACCCCGATGCCGACCGCGTCGGAGTTTTTGCAAGAGCAAAGAACGGCGAATTCGTCGGTATTACGGGCAACCAAATGGGTGCTTTGCTTCTTGACTATATTTTGACCGCTTATGAAGAAACTAACACGATGCCGCCCGAGCCGTATGCAGTTAAATCCATAGTTTCGACCGAGCTTGCAACAAAGGTCTGCCAGGCTCACGGAATTGAGCTTTTCAATGTTCTTACGGGATTCAAATTTATAGGTGAGGTTATAAAAAACCACGAAAAGCTCGGACGCGGAAGCTTTGTTCTCGGCTTTGAGGAGAGCTACGGTTATCTCAAGGGCACATACGCCCGCGATAAGGACGCAGTTGTTGCCTCTATGATCATTTGCGAAATGACCGCGTTCTACAAATCAAAAAACATGACGCTTATGGACGCTCTTTACGAGCTCTATGACCGCCTCGGATTCTCATATGAGGTCAATGACGAAATATATGCGGAAGGACTCGACGGTGCTAAAAAAATAGCTGCCATTATGAGCGCGCTGCGCACAAATGCCCCCTCTGAGATAGGCGGCGTTGCGGTAGCTGATATCGGAGATTATATGTCTGGATATTTCACCGATGTAAAAACCGGCGAAAAGCGTTCAACTAATCTCGCTAAATCCAATGCGCTCTATTTTAAGCTTGAAAACGGCGATGTTATCGTCGTGCGTCCTTCCGGAACCGAGCCGAAGATAAAATTCTACTATCTTGTCACTTCGGCAAACAATATCGAAAATGCAAAGTCTGTGTTTGCCAATTATAAAGCGACCATAGATTCGCTTCAAGCTTGATCTTATTAAAATAAAGGAGATACAAAATGAAGAAATTTTTTGGAGAATTCAAAAAATTCATAACACGCGGCAACGTTGTTGATATGGCCGTCGGTGTTATCGTCGGTAGTTCTTTTACCGCAATCGTTAACGGACTCAGCAACTTTATCTTAAAGCCGCTGATCAACTGGGTACTTGCACTTATCATGGGAGCCAACTCGCTCGATAAGGTGTTCACAATGCTCCAGCCTGCATATAAGGACATAGTTAACGAAGCCGGAGATGTCATAGGTCAGGAGATCGACCTTGCAAACTCCATTTACATCGATTGGGGTTCATTTATAAACGCGATAATCAATTTCTTCCTTATCGCTCTTGTGCTCTTCACCATCGTTAAAATCATAAATAAAGTGCGTGAAGACGGCGCAAAGTTAAAAAAGCGCAAGCCCACAAAAGAAGAAAAGAAAGGAATGAAGGCTCTTGGCATAAAGCGCAGCAACAAAGAAGCCGTTGCAGCTTACTATGCCGACAAAGAGGCCAAAGCAAAGCTTGCTGAAGAAGAAGCCAAAGCGGCAGAAGCCGAAAAAGCCAGACTTGAGCGTGAGGCAAATCCCACGACAGAAGATCTGCTCAAAAAGATACTTTCGGCTATTGAAAGCAAATAAAAATAAGGGGTTGCACTGCAACCCCTTATTTTTATTTGATCTTTTGCATACAAAGCGCTGTGCGCGCCGGAAGATATATTGGGAAGCGGCAAACGCCGTCCTTTTGTTTTTTTGCAGTATATACATAATCAAGATCTATTCGGTCCCAGCCGCCGAACACGCTTTGGTCCGTTGACATTAGGACCTTATATTTTCCGGCTGACGGAACTGTAAGCAAATAATCCGTGTAATAATTGTTCGGACTGAAATTGAACACAAAAACAAGTCCGCCGCGCTCAAATATTATTACTTGCCCATTTGCATCGACAGACAGACATTTTGTCTTTTTCTTTTGCAGAGAATGGGCTTTTGAAAGTCCGATCATAGCCTTGTCAAAACTTTGAAGATACTCATATTTAAGAGATCTGTCGTCTGCAAGATGCCATTGACGGCGACAGTAAAAATAGCTCCAACCGTTGCCCTCTCGTGGAAAATCGATCCATTCGGGGTGTCCAAACTCGTTGCCCATAAAGTTGAGGTATCCCTCTCCTCCCAGCGTCAGAGTTATAAATCTTATCATCTTGTGAAGTGACATTCCGCGCTCAATGACGGCATCGTTTGACGATTTTGACATGTCCGTGTACATTTTGCTGTCGCAAAGACGGAAAATAAGCGTTTTGTCACCGACAAGTGCCTGATCGTGCGACTCGGCATAAGCAATATACTTCTCACCGGGTCGTCGGCTCGTCAGCTCGTGCCAGATATGCCACATATCCCAAAATTCATCGGGCTTCTCTTTTATAAGCTTGATATAAAGATCCGGCAAGCCCATTGCAAGGCGGTAATCAAATCCGATGCCGCCGTCTTTTATGGGCAGGCACATTCCCGGCATGGCTGACATATCCTCGGCTATCGTTACAGCGTGCGGATTGACCTCTCGAATAAGCTCATTCGCAAGCTGAAGATAAGTTATCGCTTCCGTATCGGTATTTAACGAAAAATATTTCGAATAATCGGTAAACGCAACGCCGAGACCGTGATCGTGATAGATCATAGAGGTAACACCGTCAAATCTGAAACCGTCAAAATGATATTCGGTGATCCAAAACTTGAGGTTTGAAAGCAGAAAATGTATAACCTCGTTTTTTTCATAATTAAACAGCTTTGTGCCCCATGCAGGGTGATCTCCGCGTCCGCCCTCATGGAAAAATTGATACGGCGTTCCGTCAAATTCGTTTATTCCCTCGTAGGTGTTTTTTACAGCGTGAGAATGTACAACGTCAAGCAGCACGGCAATTCCCATCGAATGGGCTTTATCTATCAGTGCTTTGAGCTCATTCGGCGTTCCGTATTTTGATGACGCCGCAAAGAATGAAGAAACCTGATAACCGAACGATCCGTAATACGGGTGCTCCATTATGGCCATTATCTGTATCGCGTTGTATCCGAGATCCGCGATGCGAGGCAAAATGTTTTCGGCGAACTCTTTATACGTGCCGATTCCCTCTTTGTCCTGCGCCATGCCTATATGACATTCATATATATATAACTCTTTTTTAGGTATAAAGCTCTTTTTGCGCCACTTGTATTCCGGCTCGTCGACAATAACGCCGCACCATGAATAATTATCAGGGTCTTGAAGCACGCGTCGAATATAAAGCGGTATACGGAAAAGGAGTCGATCTTCGGTTCTAACAACAGCTTTTACATAGCAGCCGTTAAAAAGCGTGTCGTGCCCGTCAATATAAAGCTCAAAAACGCCTCCGCCAAGTTTTTTCATCTCCCAGCCGGGCTGTTGCCAACCGTTCATATCGCCGGTGAGATACATAGCATCGGCAGCGGGTGCCCATTCGCGATAGACCCAGCCTTTATCGGTTTTATGAAAGCCGAAATATTCATGCGCGTTGGCAAAATCGATAAGTTTACCGTTATCCCCGATAAGCTCTCGGCGCTTTCTTTCGTAATTCGACATTCGCAGCTTTATATCATTCTCAAAAGGTAAAAGATACGGGTCATATTCGAAAATTTTATACTTCATCAGCCCACCCCGATTTTACGTTTCTACAATTATAATATACCACAAAATACTGCTTATGTCAACGAAATGAAAAAGTCATCGTAATAATATTTTTGACATATTATGACATAAAAAAGCCCTGCAGAAAAGAATGCATTTTCTGCAGGGCTTTTTGGTGGAGACGAGGGGGCTCGAACCCATGACCTCACGGATGTGAACCGTGCGCTCTGACCAGCTGAGCTACGCCTCCGAGCAACACCGCCATTATAACATAACGGCGGTGCTTTTTCAAGAGGTTTTGATAATTTTATTAAACTTTTTGACCATCAGAAGAAGCTTAACTGATCCGTATCGGAAAGATCGTCAAGCACACCGTTCTTTCTAAGAATTTCAACAACACTCTTATTAAGTCCGGCGCGGATCTGAAGATCGTCCACGGTGAAAAAAGACGATTTTTCGCGTTCCTCTATGATGCGGAGAGCCGCAGTTTCACCAAGACCGCCAAGCGAGAGGAAAGGCAGTCTTATTGCACCGTTTTCAGGCAAAAATTCCTTTGCCGCAGACCTTTCAAGGCTGATCGGTAAGAATTTGATGCCGCGCGCAAGGCATTCGTTCATAAGCTCAAGCGTTGCAACCATTCCCTGCTCCTTTTGTGAGGCTTCCTTTCCGAGCTTCTTTATCCTTTGAAGCTCATAGAACACATTGCTCTTGCCGGAGAGGGCTATCTCCGCGTCAAAATCACCGACAGCCGCGGTGAACATCGCACAGTAGAAGGCAACGGGCATATGCACCTTAAACCAGCCAACGCGTATTGCCGACATAACATATGCTGCGGCGTGAGCTTTCGGGAACATATATTTTATTTTAAGACAAGATGAAATATACCACTCGGGAACGCTGTGCGCTCGCATTTCCTCTATCCATTCGGGAGTAAGTCCTCTACCCTTACGTACGGATTCCATTATCTTAAATGCCACGCCGTTCGGCAAGCCGTAACGTATAAGGTCAAGCATTATACCGTCACGCGTTCCGATGACCTTTGAAATATCGCAAATACCTTGATTTATAAGATCCTGCGCATTACCGAGCCAAACGTCCGTTCCGTGTGTCAGACCCGAGACCTGCAAAAGGTCGGCAAAGGTTCTCGGCTTCGATTCAACGACAACAGGCTGAACGAAAGCCGTACCGAACTCGGGCAGACCGAACGTGCCGAGCTTTGTTCCGCCGAGAGCTTCAGGCGTGATACCGAGAGGGGCGGTCGATTCAAAAAGCTGATAAACGGCTTTATCATTCATCGGCACGTCCATAACGCTCATATTGCTGAACTTTTCAAGCAGCTTATATTTGGTCGGAATATCGTGTCCGAGCTCATCGAGCTTCAATATCGTATCGTGCAGATATGAGAAAGCAAAGTGCGTTGTAACGATGTTTGAATTGGGATCATCAGCCGGATGCTGAACGGGCGTAAAATCGTAGACCTCATATTCCTGAGGAACGACTATTATGCCTCCGGGGTGCTGACCCGTGGTGCGTTTAACACCAACGCAGCCCGCAACAAGGCGATCTACCTCGGCACGGCTGACCTTGATCTTCTTCTCCTCAAGGAACTTCATAACAAAGCCGTAAGCGGTTTTATCTGCAAGTGTGCCGAGAGTTCCCGCGCGGAAAACGTTTTGTGCGCCGAAAAGCTCCTCGGTGTACTTATGCACCTTGCCCTGGACTTCGCCTGAGAAGTTAAGGTCGATATCAGGGGATTTGTCGCCGTAAAATCCAAGGAAAGTTTCAAACGGTATATCGTGACCGTCGCAGTTCATTTGCGTGCCGCATTCGGGGCAAGCTTTATTCGGCAGATCAAAGCCCGAGCCAACCGAGCCGTCGGTAAAGAATTCGCTGTGACGGCAATTCGGGCACCAGTAATGCGGCGGCAGCGGATTGACCTCCGAGATACCTGCCATCGTCGCAACGAACGATGAGCCGACAGATCCTCGCGATCCGACGAGATATCCGTTATCCTCGCTGAATTTAACAAGCCTTTGCGCAATTATGTAAAGCACCGCAAATCCGTGCTTTATTATAGATTCAAGCTCCTTTGAAAGTCGGTCCGAAACAAGCTTCGGAAGCTCGTCGCCGTACATTGATCGCGCGCGCGACCAACACATTTCTTGAAGCTCCTCCTCTGCGCCCTCCATTTTCGGTGTATACGTTCCCTTCGGTATCGGGCGAACATCGGGCTCTATCATATCGGCGATCAAATTCGTATTTTCAACAACGACCTCATAAGCCGTTTCTTCTCCGAGATATGCGAATTCTTGGAGCATTTCTTCGGTCGTGCGGAAATAAATGTGCGTATCTTTATCCGCATCGCGGAATTTCATTCCTTTAAGAAGTATCTTTCGGAATATTTCGTCCTCATCATTTATAAAATGCGCGTCACACGTTGCAACAACCGGCTTTTTATATTTTTTACCGAGTTCGATTATTTTTTTGTTTATCTCTTTAATATCCTCAACGCTCGAGAGCTTTCCTTCATTTACAAGGAACATATTATTTGAAAGCGGTTGGATCTCAAGATAATCGTTAAAACTGACGATGCTTTCAATATCCGATTCCGGCAGACCTTCAAGTATTGCGCGATAAAGCTCGCCACTTTCGCATGCACTACCGATAATAAGCCCCTCTCGGTGCTGTTCAAGCGCGGATTTGGGGATTCTCGGGTGCTTACGGTAGTAATTAAGGTAGCTCATTGAAATGAGCTTGTAGAGGTTTTTAAGGCCCTCTTTGTTCTTAACCAATATTATCTGATGATATGTCGGCAGCTTTAAAGGATCGGAGTTGACCGACATCTCGCGGTTCAAGTCATTAAAGCTTGAAAGATTGTATTTTTGCAGCTTTTCAACCATGGAGAAATAGATATGGGCAAGTATCTCTGCGTCATCTGATGCTCTGTGGTGGTGAAAATCTCCGAGATTATAATATTCAGCCAATCTGTCGAGCTTATGAGATTTAAGATCGGTATTCAAAAATCTGGAAAGGGTCAGCGTGTCAAGGAACGGATTTTTGAATTCAATACCGCATTCGCGCGCCGCGACACGTATAAATCCTGTATCAAAGCTCGCATTGTGAGCTATCAGAAGCTTGTCCCCGATGAAATCGAAGAAGCGGCGCAAAACGGGCTCAAGCGGGTCTGCTTCCTTGACCATTTCATTGGTTATTGATGTAAGTTTTGTTATCTCCTTCGAAATAGGTTCACCGGGATTGATGAATTCATCAAATTTTTCAAGAACTTTACCGTCTTTTATACGAACTGCGCCTATTTCGATAATTTTATTATGCTTATTTGAAAGCCCCGTCGTTTCGATATCGAAAACTACCATTTCGTCCGTGAAAACGCCGTCATAGCTGCCGAAAAGCGCGCTTTGCGTGTCGTTGACGAAATACGCTTCCATGCCGTAAATGACCTTCATTCCAAGCTTTTCTGCGGCGAGCATAGCCTCAGGGTAACCCTGAACATTTCCGTGGTCTGTTATCGCAACTGCGGGCATTCCCCATTTTTTAGCAAGTGCAACGGCCTTGTCGGGCGGAATTATCGCGTCCATTGCGGACATTTGCGTGTGCAAATGCAATTCAACGCGCTTTTTCTCCGCATTATCCATACGCTCGATCTTGCTTATCTTTGCGATTGCCGTATAATGGAATGTCGGCTCGTCATCGCGCTCGCGCTCCTTGCCGCGCTTACGCATTTCGTATTTTGTATAACCGTTCATCACATAAGATGAACCGACGCTGACAGCGCTCTTAAGCTCGTTAAACTCGTCCTTATCGAGAAAGGCCTTACATTCAATGGACGAATTTCCGTCAAACAAAGTAAAAAGCACATTCAAATTGTCGCCCGAGCGTGTCGGGTCTGCTGTAAATTTTTCCACTCTGCCGATCAAGGTCACGTTTGCGTGTGACTTGCCGTCATCAACCGTACATATTGGTATGGGAGCGAGAGCAAAGGGCTCACCGATAAGATATTCCGGCTCGGAAATATCAAAGCGGCAAGTGCCGATCTCTATTATATTTTCCGTTTTTGTGATCTCGGCATCGGTATCGTATATTGAGCTTACATGATCAAGCGGATCTTCCTCAACCGGAGTTTTTTCAACCGTTTCGGCAGGCTCTTTTGCACGCTTATCGTATTCCATGCTTGCGCGCGAAAGCTCGCGATCAAAATATTCAAGCTCGGTTTTATATATACCGTATTTTTGGGGGGATTCTTCCGCAGATTGACGGATCTCGACCTTAATATCGATCGAAAACTCGCTCTTTATTATATTTTCGATTATTTCGGGCGTTTTGGCATCACAAACGAATTTAATTCCGTTGACCGTGAAAGGTATTTCAATTGTTAGCTTATGGTCATCAAGAGTATATGTATAATATCCGAAAAATCCCCGTGCCACGATCCCGATATTTTCGGCCTCAAGAAGTATTTGAGGCACGTAGTCGTATGAAAACAGCTCCGACGGATATTTCGGAAGTATTTTTACAACATTGTATTCGTATACCTGGCAGATCTCATTTTCGACATTATATAGCCTTGATTTTTCTATAAGTGACGGAATGGCGGCAGTCACCTCGACTATACGGCGCGCTTTATCTGCACGCAGAGAAAGAATGGAAGCTTTGGACAACCATTCTCTGTTTTCGTTATTCGGGGTGTACTTTGTGAATTTTTCCGTTAGGCTCGCCATTTTTACTCCGTTTTGTTTTTGATTCCTTTGATTTTATCAATGAGGGCTTCAACTATATCACCCTCAGGTATTTTTCCTATAATCTCACCGTGTGAGATTATGACCGCCTCACCGACCCCTCCGGCAATACCGATATCCGCTTCTTTTGCCTCTCCGGGTCCGTTCACGGCGCAACCCATAAGAGCGACATTTATGGGATATGATAAAAGCCCTTCTTCTGCTACGCGTTTTTCAAATCGCTGAACGATAGGAATAAGGTCTATTTTTGTTCTGCCGCAGGTGGGGCAGCTGATTATATTCATGCCGCTTTGGCCTTCTATGCCGAGTGCGGTTATAAGCCGCTTCGCGGCTGCCGCCTCACGCAAAGGATCTGCCGTGAGCGACACGCGTATCGTGTCCCCTATACCGTCGCAAAGCAATGATCCGATACCGACAGAGCTCTTAACAATCCCGTTTATCTCGCTTCCCGCCTCTGTAACTCCGAGATGAAGCGGGTAATCAACGAGCGCCGAAAGCTTGCGGTTGGCCTGTATCATGTCGGGAACATTTGATGTCTTTATCGAAATAACAATATCGGTAAACCCGAATTTTTCAAGCAGCCCTATATGGTAAAGCGCGCTTTCGCAGAGCGCATCAGGTGTTGGAGCGCCGTATTTTACAAGTATATTTTTTTCAAGAGAGCCCGAGTTAACACCTATGCGTATCGGTATGTTTCGGGCTTTGCAAGCCTCGCAAACCTCGCGCACCTTATATTCTGCACCGATATTTCCGGGGTTTATTCTTATCTTATCAACGCCGTTCTCGGCACACGCAAGTGCGATCTTATAATCAAAATGAATGTCAGCAACGACAGGTGTTTTAAGTCCAGAAGCTTTAAGCTTTTTTACGGTCTCTGACGCCTCGACAGACGGTACGGCGATACGAACCACATCACAGCCGCCGTTCGCAAGTGCGCGTATCTGTGCCTCGGTCCTCTTTGCATCAAGTGTGTCGGTATTCGTCATCGACTGAATAACAATAGGTGCATCACCGCCGATAAAAACATCGCCGACTCTTATTTTTTTCGTCTTTTTTCTTATCTTATTATAATCCATATCAGCTGAAAAGTCCTATAATATCCTTTATGGAAACTATTAAAATGAGTCCAAACATGAGTATCACGCCAAAGACCTGAAGCGCTGTTTCCACCTTTTTCGGAACGGGTTTTCTCATGATCAGCTCATAAATATGGAAAAGATTGTGCCCGCCGTCAAGAGGAAGCACCGGCAAAAGGTTGAAAACGCCGAGATTCATAGTTATGATGGTAACAAAGTAAAGAAGAGTGTACCAACCCTCTTGGGCAACTGTCGCAATAGCCTCAGTAGTTCCGATGGGACCCGACATCGCCTCAATACCGAAACGTCCCGTGAAAAGCCCGATAATATTATCCCATATCATTTTAACGGAAGATAAGGAACGGAAAAACGTGTGCTTCATTATGTTGCCGAAGCTCGCAGTCTCCGCATAGACCCCAAAATCCACCTCGCCCATGGTTACAATGCCGCTTGATGTGTCCGCATAAAACATTACGTTTTTAAGCAAAACAGTGTCGCCGCCTCGAATTACGGTCAGATCAAGCTCAACGACCTTTGATAAAACGTTTTTGCCGTCGATTTGCCTATATATCTCCTTTGCGGTATCCCCTTGCATTGAGATCTCATAAACGAGCTCTGTGCCCGTATGCACAGAAACATTACCCACCTTTGTAACGATATCGTCCGCCAAAAGTCCCGATTCAACGCTGATTGCATTGTTGGAAAATCCGCTGATCCTTGTTGATGCGAGCTTAATACCGTCGGCATCGCGCATGCCTATAACAAGAATGAATGTTAAAACGAATCCGAGCAAGATATTCATGGCAGGTCCGGCAAGGGATATGAGCAGCTTTTGCCAGGCAGGCTTTTTTGAGAACGAGCCCTCTGCATCAGACACCTCGTTTTCTCCCTCCATGCTCACATATCCGCCGATCGGCAAAATTCTCAAAGAATAAAGCGTACCGGATCTTTTTGATTTTTTACCGATGAGCTTCGGACCCATTCCGATCGCGAACTCGTTTATCTTCACCCTGCAAGCTTTAGCAACGAGAAAATGTCCGAGCTCGTGAATGGTTATCATGAACCCGAATATCAGCATTGCCAAAACTACGCTTAAAACACCCATAAATTAAAATCTCCCTATAATATCGTGCGCCACCACACGGGTCTCTTTATCTGCGGCGAGGATATCATCAAGAGTAGTTACGCCCGATAGTGACGAAAGCTTATCGGTAACGGTGAGCACGGTTTCCGCTATCTTCCCGAAATTGATCTTTTCGTGCAAAAATGCCTCAACGGCTATCTCATTAGCTGCATTAAGCACAGCCGGCATGGCTCCGCCTGCTTTTAACACATCAAAAGCCGCGCACAAAAGGGGGAAGGCTTTGGTATCCGGTTTTGCAAATGTAAGCTTGCCAAGCTCCCACAGATTAAGCTCCCGTGACACGCCCTCCGTACGGCACGGATATTCAAGCGCGTAATTGATACACATTCTCATATCCGGTACGGAAAGCTGTGCTATAATGCTGTTATCAATATATTCAACCATTGAATGTATTATACTTTCACGGTGAACTATGACCTCTATATTGTCTGCCGAAACCGAGAAAAGCCTTGCCGCCTCAATGACCTCAAAGCCCTTATTCATAAGCGTTGCGCTGTTGACGGTGACCAATGCTCCCATATTCCATGTGGGGTGTGCAAGAGTATCAGCAACAGATTTGTTCTTTACTTCTTCGCGTGAAAGTCCGAAAAACGGTCCGCCCGAGGCGGTGAGTATCAGCTTTTTGACCTCGTTCTTTTGCCCTGCACGAAGGCATTGCCAAATAGCGGAATGCTCGCTGTCAACGGGGTATATCTCGGTTCCGTTTTTCTTTGCCATATCCATTAGTATGTTGCCAGCCATGACAAGACATTCCTTATTCGCAAGAGCCAAGGCCTTCTTTTCTTCAATAGCCCTCAAAGCAGGCAAAAGTCCGGCTGCGCCCGATATGGCATCGAGAACGCAGTCGGATTTTGAATCGGAGATCATTTCGAGTATTCCCGATTCTCCGAAATATATTTTTATATCAGTGTCGGCAAGTGAGCAGCGAAGCTCCTTTGCTGCATTCTCATCAGCCATTGCAACAGCGTGCGGCTTGAATTTTCTTGCCTGTTCTTCAATTAGTTTTGAGCTTTTATGAGCCGCAAGAGCCGCGATCCGAATTCCCTTTTTTTCTGCGACGTCAAGAGTTTGAGTTCCGACCGAGCCCGTTGACCCAAGAAGAATTATTCCGTTTTTGTTTACCATTTTAATTTCCGATTATATTTATTCCGAAATGCCGTACCGTCGCGCAAGCGATGATGAGCACGAGTGCAACTGCGATTATCGAATCAAATCTGTCAAGCACTCCGCCGTGTCCCGGCATGATTTTTCCGTAGTCTTTGACACCGAATTTGCGTTTGATCTGTGACATTGCAAGGTCGCCGATCTGTGCGACGACCGAAATAATAATACCGACGATCGCCAACACAAGATAATTTATATCGGATATGTCGACTATTTTTGTCAGCACAAAGCCGTAAAGCATAAAGAATATCGAGCAAAACACAATGCCGCCGATACTGCCCTCAACTGTCTTTTTGGGACTGATTTCGGGAATGAGCTTATGCTTTCCGAGAAATTTTCCCGTAAAATATGCGAAAATGTCGGTTATCCAAGCGCCGACAAAGATCAGCATAAAGAGATATATTCCGATATTTTCAAAATCACGGAGCAAAACTATTGCCGTAAATCCGCCGGTTATATAAAACTCAGTCATGAAAGAAAGCCCCGCAAGTTCTATTGACAGCTTTCCCTTTGAAAAAAGCGAAATGGCGAATATGTAAAGCGCCAGCAATATTGTAACTCCGATTATGACGAAATGGAAATCGCTCTCGCGTCCCTTGTCAAAAAATCTTGCAAGTGTAGGCATAGCACAGCCGACGAGTATCAACGGTGCCGAAAAATACCAAAGCTTGAGCACCCCAATGCAACGAAGCATCTCAAAAAGACCGATCGCGGTGGCAATCGAGATCGCTATCGGAAACACATAAGTATCGGAAAACCATACCACCGGCACAAAGATAAACATTGCCACAACGGCGGTAATAATGCGTTTTAACATAAAACACTACACTCCATAAGGTTAATTTTTGGGGGACACCTTAATAACTCCGCCGTATCTTCTCTCACGAGAGTAAAATTCATGCACGGCAGCATCTATGTCAGCTTCCGACATATCAGGCCAAAGCGTATCCGTGAAATAAAGCTCCGAATATGCCGCCTGCCAAATGAGGAAATTCGATATGCGCAGATCGCCGCCGGTTCTTACGATGAGATCGGGCTCGGGGCAATCGAAAGTATAAAGAGCGTTTGAGATATCCTGTTCCGTAATTGTTTTCCCCTCGGTGATCAGCTTGTTTACGGCAGCAACGATCTCCGCGCGTCCGCCGTAATTAAGCGCAAAATTCAGCAGCAAGGGGTTATCCTCGGTTGCTTTTTCAATGCGTTCGATCTTTTTTATAAGTGCGGGGGAAAGAGCCGACTTATCACCTATCATTCGGAAACGAACGCCCTTCTCCATAAGCTCCTTTTCACAATTTGAAAGATATGTGTTAAGGAGCTTCATTATAGAATTGACTTCAGTTTTCGGGCGCTTCCAATTTTCGGTTGAAAAAGCATATACGGTAACGACCTTAATACCTATATCTCCGCAATAAGATATAACGCGCTTGAAGGTCTCACTACCTTCGCGGTGCCCGTATTCCCTTTTCTCTCCGCGCATTTTAGCCCAACGGCCGTTTCCGTCCATTATAAAAGCTATATGCTGAAGTCTGTCGTCAACATGCATGAGAATCTCCTTTTCGTAATTTAAGCGGGCAAATACCCGCTTAAATCAAATAGACATAATTTCCGTTTCCTTTTTCGATGCAATTACATCAACGTTCTTAATGTACTTGTCCGTGAGATCCTGAACTGCCTTATCGGAAGCCTTGACCTCGTCCTCGGTCATAATGCCGTCCTTTTTGTTCTTCTTCGTAAGATCGTTTGCATCGCGGCGTATGTTGCGGATAGCGACCTTGCATTCCTCAGCATATTTCTGGATCTGCTTTGCGATCTCGCGGCGGCGCTCCTCTGTGGGCTGCGGGAAAACGAGTCTTATAGAGCTTCCGTCGTTGTTCGGTGTAATGCCTATATCGGAAGCAAGAATTGCCTTCTCCATTGCTTTAAGAGTGGTTCTGTCATAAGGCGTGATAGAGATCGTCTTGCTGTCGGCAACTCTGATATCTGCCATCTGGGTTATTGGCGTGGGCGCTCCGTAGTACTCGAAAGTAACCTTGGAAAGGACTGCGGGATTCGCCTGACCTGCACGAATCGTGGCATAATTGCCCTCAAGTGCGGTCACAGACTTTTGCATTTTTTCTTCAAAAGGCTTTGTATCAAGCTTCATATTTATATCTCCTTATAATTATTATCAGTTGTGTATCTCGGTACCTACGTTTTCGCCGCAAACGGCACGAAAGATATCCTCGGGATTTTTGAGTGCGAAAAGATATGACGTGATCCCGTTTTCCATGCAGAACGATGCCGCTGTCAGATCTATTGCATGAAGCCGGCGGTCGAGCATCTCCTTGTATGTGAGCTTGTCGTATCTTTTGGCATTTGGATTTGTTTTTGGATCCGAGTCATAAACTCCGTCTATATTCTTTGCGAGCATCATGGCGTCTACTCCGAGCTCAGCTGCGCGAAGTGCCGCGGCCGTATCGGTCGTAAAATACGGATCTCCGGTTCCGCCGCCTATTATGACGACATTGCCCTCCTCCATATATTTTCTGGCCTTTGCTGCTGAATAAAGCTCTATAAATTCGTTTATCTCGATGGCGGACATCGAAACCGTTGAAAGTCCGCAGCGGTTGAATTCGGATTCAATTCCGAGCGCGTTTATTATGGTTGCAAGCATTCCCATATTATCTGCACGGCAACGGTCCATTCCGACGCCCTTCGCTCCGCGCCAAATATTGCCCGCGCCTACGATGATGGCGATCTGCACGCCGTTGACCACGCATTTTTTCAAGACCTCTGCGATCCTGTCAAGAAAAGCAAAATCAATGATACCGTCCTGTCCTCCCGAAATAGCCTCACCGGAGAGCTTTAAGAGTATGCGTTTATATCCCTTGTTTTCCATAGCAGATCCAATCCTTATATTTTATTATATTATATATATTTTACTCTATTTTCCTTGTTTTGTAAACAACAAATTCATTTTTTTTTGATTTTTTTGCAAAATTGACATAAAAAAAGCCGCGAAAGCTTCATGCTTTTTGCTTTCATCGGTCGGGAGCCATTAACTCCCGACCGATTTTTGCAAAAACTTGTTTTCTGCGGTTTTAAATCAGTTAGCGCCCTTAGTGAGCTGTGCGATCTCCTCAGCGAAATTGTCCTCGCGCTTCTGGATACCCTCGCCCTTATCGTAACGGCAGAAGGACTTGATGGAAATGTTGCCACCGAGCTCCTTTGCGGTGTTCGCGATATACTGGCTGACCTTAAGATCGTCGTCCTTGAAATACTCCATCTCAACGAGGCAGTTGTTCTCATAGAACTTGCCGAGCTTACCTTCGATCATCTTGTCGATGATGTTAGCGGGCTTCTTTGCGTTCTTGGGATCGTTTGCGATCTGCGAACGAATGATGTTCTTCTCTTCCTCGATTACGCTTGCGGGAACAGAAGCACGGTCAAGATAAGGAGCAGCCTCAACAGCAGCGACCTGAAGTGCGATGTTCTTTGCGAATTCGGGGAAGCCTGCATTGTTTATAGCAGCCTCATCGGCATCAAAAGCAACAACAACGCCGATAGCACCGATACCGTGAATATAAGTTCCGGTTACACCCTCAAAAACGACAAAGCGTCTGATGGTGATCTTTTCCTTGATTATGAAGATGAGCTCCTGAAGCTTATCGTTGACGGTCATAGCATCGTCATACTTTGCATTTGCAAGCTCCTCAACGGTTGTGGGGCGCTCTTTGATGATAACAGCCAGGGTGTTCTTAACGAACTCCTTGAAAAGATCGTTCTTTGCAACAAAGTCTGTCTCTGTGTTGACCTCGATCATGGCGGTTATATTGCCGTCCTTAAGAATGTCAACAAGGCCGTCGGCAGCGATTCTCGACTGCTTCTTTGCGGCAGCGGAAAGTCCCTTCTCACGAAGGATCTTTACAGCCTCCTCAAGATTTCCGTCAGCTTCAACAAGTGCCTTCTTGCAGTCCATCATGCCCGCGCCGGTCTTGGAGCGGAGCTCTGCTACGTCTTTTGCTGTAATATTTGCCATTTTAATATCCTCCGTAAAAATCAGTTGTTTTCTGCGTCTTCTGCTTCTTCGGCAGCGGTTGCTTCAGCCTCAGCCTCAGCGAACTGCTCGCCCTGCTTGCCCTCGATAACGGCGTCGGCAATAACGGAGGCGATAAGCTTGATCGCTCTTATTGCATCGTCGTTTCCGGGAATGATGTAGTCTGCATCATCGGGATCGCAGTTGGTATCAACGATGGCGATTACCGGAATTCCGAGTCTCTTTGCCTCGAGAACTGCGTTTCTCTCCTTGCGGGGGTCAACGATAAAGATAGCGGAAGGAAGCTGATCCATGGTCTTGATACCGCCGAGGTTCTTCTCGAGGTCAAAAATTTCCTTCTGGAGCTTTGCAACTTCCTTTTTGGGAAGCATATCGAAGGTTCCGTCCTCTGCCATTTTATTAAGGCTGTTAAGACGTGCAATGGATCTCTTGATGGTCTTGAAGTTGGTCATCATACCACCCGGCCAACGAACGTTGACGTAATACTGTCCGCAACGGACAGCCTCTTCCTTGATGGCATCTGCTGCCTGCTTCTTCGTGCCGACAAAAAGGATAGTTCCATTGTCTGCTGCGAGATCACGGACGAACATATAAGCTTCTTCAAACTTCTTAACAGTCTTCTGAAGGTCGATGATGTAGATTCCGTTTCTCTCTGTGAAGATGTACTCTGCCATTTTGGGGTTCCATCTTCTGGTGTGGTGTCCGAAATGGACGCCTGCTTCAAGCAACTGCTTGATCGTGATAACTGACATTTCTAATGTCCTCCTCGGTTTTTTCCACCACGGGTGCTCGGATTCGTGAGATCGGGATAAGCCCGACACCGTCCTATCCATTCGCCCCGTGTGTGTATTTTTACTTTGCGTTTTACGCAAGCTTGGATATTATAACATATATAATTTACAAAATCAACCTGCGTTTGCAAAATTAACACATTATTTACAATTGAAATGCTTTTTCTTTTTTCTTTCGTGAATACACGACGGGAATTCATGTGCTTCAAGACGCACAAGCACGGTGTCTTCACCGATGCACTGTATCTTATCCCATGGGATAATTATATCCTCTTTTCTTGAAAATCCGAATATACCGCCGTCGCCCGCTATAACGATCGCAAGTATTTTTCCGCAGGTCACATCGAATTCGAAATCCTGCGCACAGCCGAGGCGCGCCCCGTCGCATAAATTTATAACTTCCTTTTCGCGTAGATCAACGGTACTGCAAATTTTCATAAAATCACCTCAAAACAGAATTATAGTTAATCCTATGCACTGTTTTTTGGTTTTTTAACATTAAAAAGAAAATATAGGGCGCAAAACAAGGCAGGTGCCGTCGGCACCAAAGCCAAAGAGAGGGGTGAGGCACCCGACGCACCGAAAAGCACCGCAAGAGGCGTGATCAGGGCAATAAGTACAGATAAAACGATAGATAATGAGAAAACAGCCACAGCTATCGGAGAAAAAACATTTTTTACTTTTGCCTTGTGCCTCAAACTGAAGAAAAGTGCCGCTTGCAAAAGCGTTACGGAACAAAACACGGCGCGGCTTACATCGCTTTTTATCGAGATCGCAACGAAAACAGCCCCAACGGCAACGCCGATCGATGCAAAAGAAACGGAAATAAGCGGTATTTTGATCTTTTTTATGATATCTTTAAGCGAATAATCAAAGAATTTGCGCGAGGAAAGTCCGTAACTGTCAAAAGCGCACGCAATCGCCGCAAAGAAATCAAGAAGAAGACCTGTGAACAAAAGCTGTGCCGGTGTCAAAAGCGAAACTCCCGTGCATAGCGTGACTATTGCGGCAATTATCACACGTGCCGTCTGGCTGCAAATAAGATATGTAAGCACATTTTCAAGATTTATATGAATGCCACGCGCAACGCGCATCATATTTAATATTGCCGATAGTCCGCCTGAGTTTTTCCCTGCTCTTTTTATAAGCCCGTCCGACGAAAACCGTAAGATCTGCGCTCCCTCGCTATCGGACAAAGAAGCTGTCCCCAGTGCCGTAACGTCAACTCCTGAGGTCCTGTACGCAGACACTCCGTAGCTTACCGAGAAATCTGCGATCGCCGCGATCTTGAGTGACGCGTTATCAATTGCCGCAACCGCGACAGTCTTGCCGGCTTTTTGGAGCTTTTCTGTTAATTTTTTTATATCAGACGGCGTAACATTCGATATAACATTATGCTTGTCTATATTTTTTATCGAATTATCGGTCGCATATTTTACTCCGATAAGCCTTGATACCTCAAGTGCTTCTTTACCGTTTGAAGTAAATACGACAACGTGTGTACCGATCTTTTCAAGCTCGTTTATATAATTCACAACACCGAAAGATCTGTTTTTTGAAAAAGCGGCAATTCCTTCGAGCGTCAGTCCGTTTTCCGAAGGTCTGCCGGAGGGTGCGGCATTTGACGAGGCGCACACGACCAAGGAATACCCCTGTGACGAGATCATGCGAGCTTCATGTAAAAGCTTGGATCTTGCAGCTTCATCAAGCGGCAAAGCACCGTTTTTAAGCCTTATAAAAGAACACTTTTCAATGAGATCCGCGCAGCTTGACACAAACGCGGTAACACGCTCGCCAAACGAAAGCAGCGCTGCGCTTTCGGAAAAATGCATATCGTCCCGAGGATAATATGCAGAGCTTTTGACCCTTATGGGAAATGAATTTATATCAATTCCGATACGATTGCCAAAATACTTTGCTGCCTCGAATATCGGTCGTTTTTCGGCGGCACCTACTGAGGGTGAAAGGCTCCTTGCGTGCTCGGTCATAATAAGCAATTCAAAGAACCGCGTTGCTTCCTTCGCAAATATCTTTTCGCCCTCAAATACATCATCGCCGATTATAAGCTTTGACACACGGAAGCTTCCGTCGGTCAGTGCCGCATCATCAAGCAAGAAAAGATAGTCGGGCGCGGCTATCTTATCAAGGCTTTCGATGTTTTTAACGATTGCGGGATCTTTTTTGTCAAGAGCAAGCTCGGTAAGTCCTGCCGAGACCATAACGCCGCCGACAACATATATAAGCTCTCCGAGCGCCGAAACGGATATGGCCATGACAAGCATGAAAGTATCGAGCAAGCGCTCTGCTCCAAAGGCAAAAATTCCGATAACCGTCAGTGGCAAAATAGCCGCCATTAACACAAATGCGTAATTTTTTGAAATTTTACGGAGCTTTTTTAACGCGCCGAGGCTGCCGACGGTATGATTTAGCGGAATACCGCCCTCAAGTGCACCGATATAGGAATATTTCCCCGTTTCGACCACGATAGCTCTCGCCGTTCCGTCAACGATATATGATCCTGCGTGAACCATATTTTCGTGATCAAGCGGCGAAGCCGCGCCATCGGTAGCAGCTTGTGCGTTCTTTTTAACAGTATTTTCTTCTTTGCCGCCAAATACCGATACGGTCAAGTTAAAAGAGCTGATAAGCCGCACGTCGCAAGGAAGAACATCTCCCGCTTCAAGAAGAATAATATCTCCCCTCACAACTGCACGCGCGTCCGCGCAATACAGCTTACCGTCGCGTATGACCTTGATTTTCGGCTGTGAATATTCAGCCATTGATTCTGCCACACGGCAAGATTTTATGTATAAAAACACCGCTGATGCAATATTGACGGCAATTATAACACCGCAGACTGCCGCCGTTGTAACGCTGCCGAAAACAGCCGCAATAATATCAACGGCGATGAGCAAAAGCAGCATAGGGTCTGAGAGCACTCTTTTTATACAATTTACCGCACTCGTCTCAGACAAAAAGAAAAAGTTGTTTCTTCCCTGCTTTTTCAGACGAGAACGAGCCGCCTTTCGGGACAAGCCCGAGGCGGCATTCGTTTTGAGTTTGTTCTCGATCTCGGGGATCGTTAATGAAAACCATTTTTCGTTCATCACATGCAATTAACGGAGAGCTCTCCGTTTTCAACTCTTATTACGGCATGGGTTATTTTCCTGTCATAATCGGATATTATCTGCTCTGCCAGCGTGTCCTCAATATTCGTCTGAATAAATCTTCTCATATTGCGCGCACCGAACTTAACGGAAAATGATCTCTCCGCGATAAGGCGCAAAGCCGCATCGGTCACCGTGAGCTTAATATCCTTTTCCGCAAGCACTGCGGCAAGCTCATCTGTCATTATCTTCGCGATCTTTGCAAAATCATTTTCATCAAGTGAGCGGAATGTGATTATTCCGTCTACACGGTTTATAAATTCTGGCCGCAGAAATGTTGCGAGTGCCTTTTCGGTCTTTGTTTCCGCCACGGATTTTTCATCGTATGAAAATCCCGCGTGTGTTGCCGACCTGTCACTTCCCGCGTTAGTCGTCATTATTATTACCGTGTTTTCAAAGCTTACGGTCTTGCCGTGCGAATCGGTTATTCTTCCGTCGTCAAGTATCTGTAAGAGCACATTT
Organism: Oscillospiraceae bacterium; assembly: GCA_015064095.1. Lineage (GTDB taxonomy): Bacteria > Bacillota > Clostridia > Oscillospirales > CAG-272 > RGIG3994. The sequence continues at coordinate 33,115 of SVSW01000008.1, forward strand.
AATACATCAGGGTGCGCTTTTTCGATCTCGTCGAAAAGTATAACCGAATAAGGTCTTCTTCTTATTTTTTCGGTGAGCTGACCTGCCTCGTCATAACCGACATATCCTGGGGGCGAGCCGATTATCTTTGACACGCTGTGCTTTTCCATAAATTCGGACATATCAAGTCTTATAAGCGTTTCGGGCGAATTAAAAAGGTCCGCCGCCAGCGTTTTTACAAGCTCGGTCTTACCGACACCGGTCGGTCCCGCAAAAATAAATGACACGGGCCTGTGCTTATAAGATATACCTGCGCGGTTACGCTTTATCGCCTTTGTGACCGCGCGCACCGCCTCGTCTTGACCGACAATTCGGCGTTTGAGTCGCTCCTCAAGCTTATCGAGCCGTGAAAACTCGCTCTCGGTTATAGAGGTTGCGGGAACACCTGTCCATATTTCGATAACATTTGCAAGATGCTCTGCTGTGAGATCGATCTTTTCAAGTGCAGGTTCGATCTCGTGCAAACGATTAGAGAGCTTAAGCTCTTTTTCCTTGATCCTTGCGATCGCTTCGTAACGCTTTTGCTCCTCGTTTTCTTTCGGAGTTTCGGCTTCTATCGCTTCCCTTTCCTCGCGGAGCGAAAGCAGCTCATCGCGTATCTTATAGCTTTCATTGAGCTCTGCTGAGCTGAGTGAGAGATGAGATGCCGCCTCGTCGAGGAGATCTATTGCCTTATCGGGCAAATAGCGATCGGTTATATATCTTTCGGAGAGTTTAACCGCCTTGTCAAGTATCTCGTCCGGTATATTTATTGCGTGATATTCCTCGTAGTAATGCTTGATACCGCGCAAAATTCCTATGGTATCGTCTATTGAGGGCTCATTGACATTAACAGGCTGAAAACGGCGCTCAAGCGCTGTATCCTTTTCAATAAATTTGCGGTACTCGGTAAGTGTGGTTGCGCCGATGACCTGAAGCTCACCGCGAGAAAGCGCGGGCTTTAAGATATTGGCGGCATTGATGCTTCCCTCTGCATCTCCCGCGCCGACGATATTGTGAACCTCGTCAATAAAAAGTATGACATTTCCCGCCTCTTTGACCTCTTTTATAAGTCCGATCATTCTCGACTCAAACTGACCGCGGAACTGCGTTCCCGCAACAAGCGCAGTAAGATCAACAAGATAGAGCTGCTTTCCGCGAAGCTTGTACGGCACATCGTCGTTTGAGATCTTTTGCGCGAGCGCCTCGGCGATCGCAGTCTTACCGACACCGGGTTCGCCTATAAGGCAAGGATTGTTCTTTTGGCGGCGGCAGAGTATCTGTATCACGCGAGCAAGCTCGCGGTCGCGCCCGATAACGGCGTCAAGCTTTCCTGCCGCAGCACGGCGCGTGAGATTACGGCAATAGGTATCAAGAAATTTCCATTTCTTTTCCTCCCCCTTGCCGGACTTTTTGGATTTTTTATCGGTTTTATCCGCATCGTCAACGGGCACAACGCTTTGAGGATCTTCGGGAATGAGCCCGCTTTCGCGGAAAAGCTTTGGGAAATCTATTGCCGGTGCACCGGCTTCCTCGCTGTCGTCCATCTCCGAGGGCAGACCTCCCTGCTCCTCAATAAACTTCGTTATGTCGTCCTCCATATTTCCGAGCTGATCGGGACTTATCCCGAATTTCTCGAAAACATCGCCCATCATATTGTCAACGGGCAGACCGAGCTCCTTTGCGCATTTTATGCAGATGCCTTCGCTGACCTTTTTACCGTTTTCAAGCTTGGTGACAAAAACAACGGCAATTCTTTTTTTGCATCTTGAACACATTAACATTTTAAATTACTTCCTGGTAAAAATTATTTTTGCTCTTTTTCTTCCTTGGTCTTTGAAAAATAAGTAAAGAAATAGACAAAGAGCGCCATTACGGTAAGTCCGAGAGAAATACCGCAAAGGATATTGCGGGTCGAGCTGTCAAGAATGTTTCCGAGAAGCATGACAAGCCCAATGACCACGTAGAAGAACAAAGCGGCGATCTTGCCCGCTATATTGCTGACAACTATGACATTCCTTTCCTTCATAATGAAAAGTCCGCCGATGAGCATAAGAACTTCTTTAAGTATAAAAGGCAACGCAAACCAGATCGGAATGAGATCGCTTATAAGTAAGCAAATAAGAGCCGCACATTGCATCATCTTGTCTGCAAGCGGATCGAGTATTTTGCCAAGATCGGAGATCCAGTTATATTTTCTTGCAAGATATCCGTCAACAACGTCGGTTACGCCTGCAAGCACAAAGATTGCAAGCGCCCAGTAAAGCGGCTGACCATCTTTGCGTAAAAAGTAATACACAACCGTAAAAGCAAAAACGAGTACAAGCCTGAATGTTGAAAGAATGTTTGGAATGTTTTAAGTTTCATTTTCTTTATCCTATTCCTGTTCCTTATATTATTTTATAATTGAAAGCAATGAAAAATCATGAAAAAATCTGTAAATATACGTGCTATCGTATATTTGCGCGGCAGTCATGCCGAAAAGGCTTCCGCCCGAAAAGCTTATGATAAGCGAAAATACCGAGCACACGAAAGTGAGGGTTATATAAGCGGAAATTATACCCAGCCCAAGTCCGAGCAACCTATTTACAATATTCAGAAGCGGCAATTTGAATATCTTGTCAACAAGGAAAATTACGATAGAAAATACTATATATGCCGCCGCGAAAACCAAAAGATATGCCACGGCGAGAGAGGTATTGTCAAGCCCTACGAATATCATCGGGGTCAAAACAAACGATAGGATCGCGGACGCAAAAAGCTTAGCTGCACCGAGAACGGATTTGACAAAGCCGCGCACAGTATAGCTTATTATGATAAACGCCGCAAGCACGGCGAGTATAATATCGATCAGAATACCCATATTTCCCCCTATTTGTCAAAGTTTATATTACGTACCTTCGTTGACATACAAAGGAGCAGCTCGCTTTCGTTTTTGACAAGCATCACGGCGTCGGGGTGAGAAAAGCTTATCTCATTCTCCGCCTTTGTAAGTGTGTTCAGTCTTATTATTTTTTCATCGGTATCAATAAATACGCTTGAACCGCAAACGGCAATGCTTTCCGCAGGCACATCAAGCTCACTTTCATGAGTCACCCTGCCGTTTTCACCAATGACGATCAGCGCGTAGCTATCACCCGATTTTCTCACCACAGCCGCACCGTCCGAATTAACATCTGCCAAAACCGTGGTCATGTTTTTCTCATATGGGAGATCCGTTATCTGAGAGCCGTTTGATGTAAAGCTGTAAATACCGTTATCGCAGACGACTATAAGATTGCCCGCATCGGTAAACTTGCAGTAAAGCGGCATAGCTCCCGTCAGCTCGATATCGGCATACGGCTCATCTCTGTTGGTCCGCGTCATAGATATGTTTGCGTTCATCTGCCCGCCCTCAACGCAGTATGAGAGCATAGCAAGACGGGATCCGGAGTTATCAAGTGCTATATCTACGATATAATCGTTCTTTTTAAATATTTTTTCAAGCTTAAATTTGTCACTATAAAGATTAACGGCAAAATTATTTGACGTTGATGAGGTTATAAGCGCAAAATCTCCCGAATCGGCAATGTCAGCACCGTATATCGACAGCTTGTCGATATTATCCGAAAAAACCTCTGTAAATATATTGTATATGCGGAATTCGGTGCCATTATGATCGTACATCAAAAGGTATCGATCGGAGGAGACAAGCATGGGATTTGCGATCTCATCTTCATCATTTATTATAAGACGGCCTGAAGCCGTATATAAACGCATTCCCGAATTTCCGGCAACGGCAAATTTTCCTCCGTACATTGAAAACGTTTGCTTTCTGTCCGATGTATATATAACATCTTCTATCTCGGAATCCGGGGCGGTTATGTAATCTCCCATATCGCTGAAAAAGTAATAAAAATTCTCGTATGTTATCCACTCGCTGTTTATCATAAGCGAAATTAGGACAAAAACGGTCAAAACCACATAAAGTATCATTTGCGCTGTTGAAAAGCGCTCGGATACTCTACCGTAATATTCATTTCTCGGACTTTTATACTCGGGCTTTATCGGCTCAGGCGCATCGCGCAGCCGAAAATACCCTTTCAGCTTATCAAGAAACATTTTCCCCTCATCAATAGATAACTTCGTTTAAATAAAGACCGTCGGGCGGCGCGGTCCTGCCCGCTGCGCGCCTGTCCCTGCCTTCTATTATTTCGGCGATCTTTTCGGGCGCGAGCTTACCGTAACCGACCTCAACGAGCGTCCCCGTGATTATTCTGACCATATTATAAAGGAAACCGTCAGCCGCGATACGGAGCTTTATAAAGCCCCCGTCCCGAACGACCTCTGTATATTTGACCGTACGCACGGTGTCCTCGATTTTAGATCCCGCCGCCATAAATGCACAAAAATCGTGCTTGCCGACAAGGTAAGCGGCGGCAGCGTTCATCTTCTCAACTGCCTTGTCATCAAATTCATGCGAAACATGCCAGCATCTTTTTGACGAAAACGGGTCACGCTCCGCGCGATCGTATATCAAGTAAACATATTCTTTAAAGATCACGCTGTACCGCGGGTGAAAATCCTCTGCGACGAAGCGTGCGCCGTTAACCGCCACATCTTCGGGCAAAAAATTATTGAACGCTCGCGGTATTTTCTCTGTCGGAACGGTCGTTTGAAGTGCGTTTTCGCCTTTTTTTGCAACGGTCGCACAAAACTTGTTTGCGTGAACTCCGCTGTCCGTTCGACTGCAACCCGTTATGTCGCAATCAAAGCCGAAAAGCTTTTTTGCCGCGTCGGTGACGACCTCTTGAACCGTCAGCTTATTTTTTTGCTTTTGCCAGCCGCAATAATTTGTTCCGACAAAGCTCAAATCAATTAAAAGTTTCATTTTACATCGTATATCCGATATTCAAAATATTAAAAATCACTATACTTGCACCGAGTGCAGTCATTAAGAAAAATGCAAAGAGATCGGCAGCACGCAAGTGCGTGACTGTCATTTTCGTTCTGCCGTTACCTCCGTGATAGCAACGGCTCTCCATAGCGGTTGCAAGCTCGTCTGCACGGCGGAACGATGAAACGAAAAGCGGTATCAAGATCGGGATCAAGGCCTTCGCTTTCTTTATAAGTCCGCCGCTTTCGAAATCCACGCCGCGTGCCTTTTGAGCCGACATGATCTTGTCGGTTTCATCAACAAGTGTTGGGATAAAGCGCAGAGCGATCGTCATCATCATGGCGAACTCATGAACCGGAACGCGAATTTTTTTCAGCGGCAAAAGCAATCTTTCTATTGCGTCCGTGAGATCTATCGGCGTTGTTGTATAAGTTAAAAATATGCTTGCGCCGATGATCATGATTATTATTCTCACCGCCATAAATGCGGCGTTAAAAAGTCCCTCTTTATATATTTTTATGAATTTCCACTCAAAAAGCAAGCTTTCGCCGGTGGTCATAAAAATATTGATAAACGCGGTTATTATTATGATTATAATGATCGGCTTCAAAGCCCTGAGCACTATTTTGATAGGCACGCAAGACATAAGGATCACGAAAATGCCGGAAACCAGCAAAAGCGCGAAGCTCAAAACATTCGTGCAAACAAAGGAAAGCACGATATATAAGATGGCAAGCACTACTTTCGTCCGCGCGTCAAGCCTGTGTATCGGCGATTCGGCGGCATAATACTGCCCCATTGCAACACTTTTCATTTATACCTCAAACAGTTTTATGAGAGATTCAGCGGCGCTTTTTACGGTATAAGCTCCCGTGTCTGCCGCAACTCCCTTTTCTTTCAGCTTCATCATAAGACGAGTTATTTCGGGAATATCAAGTCCGATCGATGTCAGCTCAGAGGATCTTGAAAACACCTCGTCGCGCGTGCCGGACATAAACACCTTCGAATTTGCCATAACGATGATATTATCGCAAAAATCCGCCATATCCTCCATGCTGTGGCTGACTATTATGACGGTCGCTTCGGTTTTTTCGCGGTAATCTGATATCGCCGAAAATATAGCTCGGCGTCCCTCGGGGTCAAGCCCTGCGGCAGGCTCGTCAAGCACGAGCACCTCAGGCTCCATTGCCATAACACCGGCGATCGCCGCACGGCGCTTTTGTCCGCCCGAAAGATCGAAGGGCGATTTGTCGAGCGAAAGCTCGTCAAGTCCGACTATTTTGGCGATTTTTTCAATGTTTTTTTCGATCTGCTCCTCGCTCATTCCCATATTGTGAGGGCCGAAGGCGATATCTTTTCTCACAGTTTCCTCGAAAAGCTGATATTCGGGATACTGCATGACAAGACCGACGCGAAAGCGTATCTTTCCTATCTCCTTCGGATTTTCCCAAATATTCCGCCCGTCAAGCAACACCTCGCCCTCCGACGGCTTCAAAAGCCCGTTGAGCAGCTGCACAAGCGTGGATTTTCCGGAACCTGTATGTCCGATAAGTCCTGTTATTTTGCCCGATTCAAACTCGGCGGTGACATTCGTCAATGCGTCTGTTCTGTAAGTCGTTCCGGGCGAATAAACATAGGAAACATTTTTAACGCTTATCTTACTCATCTCGCACCTCCTTCTTCGAAAGCGCGCGAAGTATCGCCTCGGCACACTTATCGGGGGTTATGCAAGCGCCGTCAAGCTCGATGCCGTTTTTTCGCAGCTCTTGCGCAAGTGCTGCACATTGAGGAAGATCGAGCCCAGCATCGGTGATAAGCTTTTTATTTGAATAGATCTCATCGGGCGTGCCGTCCGCCACCACCTCACCGTTATTGAAAACGATAACTCGGTCGGCGCGCACAGCCTCATTCATATAGTGCGTTATTGTTATAACCGTAATGCCCATTTCGCGGTTGAGCTTTTCCATCATGGAAACGATATCTCGGCGTCCGATGGGATCTAGCATCGCGGTGGATTCATCGAAAATGATACATTCGGGAAGCATTGCGATAATGCCCGCGATCGCGATCCTTTGCTTTTGACCGCCCGAAAGCCTTGCCGGTTCATGGCGCGAGAAATTCTCCATTCCGACGGTTTTGAGCGCCCCATCAACTCGGCGCCGTATCTCGTCGGACGGAAGTCCGAGATTTTCGGGTCCGAATGCCACGTCGTCTTCAACGATAGTGGCAACGAGCTGATTGTCGGGGTTTTGAAACACCATTCCTACACGGCGGCGTATATCAAAAAGTTCCTCGTCTGAGATATTCTTATCGGTTATATCACAACCGTCAACGATTATTTTTCCGCACGACGGCTCATGTATCATATTGAGAAGCTTTGCAAACGTGGACTTGCCCGAGCCGTTACGCCCGATCACAGCAACATATTCACCTGCGTTTATCTTCAAATTAACATTGTGAAGCGCAGGTATTTTATCGCTTTCGTCCTCATAAACGAAGCTTAAATTTTCAACTTCTATAAAAGGGTTCATTTTATCTCCGAAAAATTATTTTGCAAGTTCCGAAAACCACCTTGCAGACGCTCCGCAAGGAAGCAGTCCTCCGCTTTCGCGAACCGGAAGCGCAAGCTCGCCCGCCTCGCATTTTCCGCCGTACACGCGCTTGACATTGAGATCAAGCAAATACTGCATAGTCAACGGTGAAAGCCCTGTGGTATATGAATTTATAAGGAAAAACAAGGGTCTGTCGGAAAGGAGCTTTGCGGTGAGTGAAACAAGCCCGTCAATACTTTCCTCAAGCTTCCACATCTCCCCGCCGGGGCCGCGTCCGTACGACGGCGGATCCATTATAACCGCCTCGTATTTGTTACCGCGACGTATCTCGCGCTCGACAAATTTTTTGCAGTCATCAACGATATATCTTATCGGTGCATCTGCAAGCCCCGAAAGCGCGGCGTTTTCCTTTGCTTGCGCAACCATGTTTTTAGCAGCGTCAACATGAACGACAGAAGCTCCTGCCGCTGCTGCGGCAACGGTTGCGCCGCCTGTATATGCAAACATATTAAGCACGCGGACCTTGCCCTCGCGCTTTTTTATAAGCTCCGAGATCCAATCCCAGTTTGCGGCTTGCTCCGGAAAAAGGCCCGTATGCTTAAAGCCCATGGGCTTCAGCTTAAAATTAAGATCACCGTACGAGATATTCCAGCTTTCCGGCAAACGGTTTCGGCTCCAGCCGCCGCCGCCCGAGGACGATCTTTTATATGTTGCATCGGCGCGCGACCAAAGCTCGTTTCGGCGCTCCGAATGCCAAATGATCTGCGGATCGGGGCGCACGAGTATATATTTACCCCAACGTTCAAGGCGCTCTCCGTCAGATGCGTCGAGCAGCTCGTATTCTTTCCAATTGTCAGCTATCCACATATGTATGATCCTTTACTTTAAGTTATAGTATTTGGCAAGCCTTGAAGATCCGCTGTGCGCGTGGCATATTGCGGCGGCAAGAGCATCTGCCGTGTCATCGGGCTTGGGGGGCTTTGGAAGATTTAAAAGCATCGTTACCATTTTGATAACTTGATTTTTCCCGGCTCTGCCGTATCCGACGACCGCCTGCTTTATCTGCAACGGTGTGTATTCCGAGATCGCCATACCGTGCTTTTGGCAGCGGCAAAGGATAACTCCGCGCGCCTCGGCAACTCTGATACCCGTCGTTATATTCGTATTGAAGAAAAGCTCCTCGACCGAAAGCTCGTCCGGGTTATATTTGTTCAAGAGCTTCTCTAACTGATCGTCAATAGACGCAAGCCTCTCGTGTGTCGGCATGCCTGCTGGCGTTGTGATCGCGCCGCAGTCGATCATTTTGAGCTTTGCGTTTTTATATTCAATTAAGCCCCAACCCACGATCGCGAGACCCGGGTCTATTCCGAGTATAAGCATTTCTTTCCCTCAAAAAACAATAATCCAATATGTATTATAACACATTATTATTAATAAGTCAAACCTAATCTTACTCTTTTTTTAATATTGTGGTAAATTAACCAAAAATTCATTTACAAAGAGAATTTAATGTGATATAATATATATTATTAACGGTCGGAGGTTCATAATGGAGATAATCAAGCTTTCCGTCGGGGATAAGGTTGAGCTGAAAAAAGCGCACCCCTGCGGAGCTAAATCATTTAAGATATTGCGAATCGGCAGCCAGATCCGTGTTGTATGCGAGGGTTGCGGCCGAGATATGGTCATAGAACGTCCGAAGCTTGAAAAAGCTATTAAAAAAGTCATTCACACCGGAGATTGATATGGTTAAAACATTTGAAACCGAGCTTGAGTTAAAAAACGAAACAGGCTTCGTTCCCAAAATCAAAAGGCTTTCAAGAGAATACGGGTATCTTTTCGTTGCATTTATCGTGCCCGTCGTCATTATGTACGCAATATATCTTGCAATGGAGATACACCCGTTCGGCGACGGATCCGTGCTCGTGCTTGACTTAAACGGTCAGTATGTCAACTTCTATGAGGCATTGGGGCATTTTCTGCGCGGAGATGCAAGCGTGCTCTATTCATTCTCCCGTGCTCTCGGCGGTGAATTTATGGGCATCTATGCCTATTATCTCGCAAGCCCGCTTTCATATATCGTTGCCCTTTTCCCAAAGGAGATGATACTTGAAGCCCTGCTCGTTATTTTCCTTATCAAAACAGGGCTTTGCGGCGCAACCTTCGGTTTTTATCTGCATAAGACCTCATCTTTCAAAAATAATTTCAGCAAGATAAATGTTGTTACGTTCTCGATCCTCTACGCGCTGACGGCTTACTGCGTCGTTCAGCAGCACAATTCCATGTGGATCGATGCCGTTATATGGCTGCCGCTTATAACCTACGGAATTGAAGAACTGATCAAGAAAGGACACTATAAGCTTTATACCATTTCGCTCGCCGTTTGCGTGATGAGCAATTTCTATATCGGATTTATGGTCTGCATATATACGGCGATCTATTTCTTCGTTTACTACTTTATGCATAACGAGGATAACAGAAACAACCCGTACCGTGAAAACGCTCATCTTGCAAAATCGTTTTTGCGAATAGTTTTCTTCTCCGTTTTGGCGCTGGCGATAGCCGCCGTTGTGCTTTTGAGCGCATACTATTCCTTAACATTCGGAAAGACCAACTTCTCCACCACAACTTGGAATTTCGGCTTAAAATTCGACCTGCTTGATATGTTCGCCAAATTTTTGCCATGCTCTTACGATACCGTTCGTCCCGAGGGGCTCCCCTTCGTTTATTGCGGAATGCTCACGCTACTACTTTTGCCGATATATTTCTGCTCGAAGAAATTTTCGGCGCGCGAGCGCATATTCTCAGGCGTACTTGTCGCAATTTTCCTTTTAAGCTTTGTAATAAGACCGATAGATATCATTTGGCACGGATTCCAAAATCCGAACTGGCTCAATTACCGATACAGCTTCATGCTCTGCTTTGTTCTGCTTACTATCGCATACAAAGCTATCGAAGAAATAAAGCACTCGAATACAAATTTGATGCTTTCGGTGTCTGCCGTGCTGTTCGCGCTCGTTGCGGTAGCTCAAAAAACGGAATTTAAGACCTATGTACTCGGTGACGGGAGCAACGACAGAAACCACGAGGTCGGCAAGCTTTTGACGGTCGAGTGTATTTGGTTTTCCGTTGCGCTGATAGCAGTCTATTTGATAATACTCGGTGCTGTTAAATACGCCAAAAATCCACAGAACGTATCTATGGTCCTTGCGGTGCTTGTGTGCGTTGAGGTGTTCTGTAACGGACTTTGCAACTGCCTTGACCTCGGTTCGGACGTGCTCTATACCCATTACAGCACCTATAACGATTATATATCTCAGCTCCGTGAAACCACCGACAAAATACAAGCCGAGGATAAATCCTTCTACCGTATGGACGAGCTGACACACAGAATGGTCAATGACAATATGTCAGTCAACGCGCACGGACTGACGAATTCAACCTCGACGCTGAACGCAACGACTATAAACTTCCTCCAAAACATGGGATATTTTGCAAAATCGCATGAATCACAATACCACGGAGGAAACGTTGTCGCAGATTCCCTTCTCGGCATAAAATACGTGCTCAAAAAGAAAAAAACCGACAGTGCCGAAATGCTCGTTTTAAATCAGCTTTATGAAGATCAAAGCTTTTATTCCGAATATTCCGATGACACATATTATAAAGCATACGAAAATCTCACGGCCCTTTCCCTTGCATACGCAGTCGACAGAAATATAAATTTCGTCGAAATGAGCGATTATGTAAATCCGTACGACCGCATAAATGAGATAATAACGGCAATGCTCGGCTCGTATGAAACCGTTGAGGTCTTCCGCAAAATGGAGATAGTCGAAACAACGACATCGTCCAATCTCACCTCAGGCGGAGTTCACGATCCGTACGAGGGCGCGAATTACGACTATCCTTATATCGATTATACCGGCAAAGACGGCAAGCTGACGTATGTGGCAAAGCTTCCCGTGACGGATAATGAAAGCAAGACGCACTTCGTTTATTTCTATATGCCGAGCGAATTCCAGCGTGCTTTTACCCTGAGCTCGAACGGAACCAATTACGGCTCGATCTTCGGCAACGGCACTATGCGCGCGATCTCTCTCGGACCGCGTAATGAGGACAGTTATGTTACTGTAACTTTAACGCTTGAGAATGAAAATCTTTACGTTATTGACGGTGTCGGCATATTGTACTACCTTGACGAAGAGGTGTTTGCCGATGTTATCGAAAAGCTCTCGCAGTCACAGCTGATAATCGACGAGGGCTTCAAGGACGATCATATTTTAGGCACAATAACAACGGCAGAAGACCTGAAAACCGTATTCACCTCGATCCCATATGATGAAGGCTGGCAGGTTTATGTTGACGGCGAACGGGTGCTCACTCAAGGAATACTCGGCGACAGCGAGCACGAAAATGAAACAGAAGGCGCACTTCTTGCCTTTAATATAAACGAGGCAGGAGAACACAAGATCGAGCTTGTTTACCGTCCTCGTGCCTTTACGCTCGGACTTGCAATAACGCTTATCGGCTCACTTGCACTGCTTCTTATAATCATATTTGAAAAGAAAGTCAACAAATTCGCGGATAAGATCCTCTGCCCCATCATAATACCAAAGGAACTTCCTATCCCGAATGACGGCACGGAATCAGAGTTGTCGGACGGCAAGGCAGATATGCTTGAATCTGCGGATCCCGTTGACACATCAACTCTTGAAGAAGCCGAGCCGCTTGACATTCCCGAAAACGAAGACGGAGGAAACTGATGTTCTATTATATAAAAGGAATACTTGCTCATCTGGATCTCTCGTGCGCCGTAATAGATGCCGGCGGTGTCGGATATAAAATGACAGTAAGCGAAACAACGCGCTCCGCGCTGCCTTCTGTTGGCAAAGAAGCAAAGCTTTTTACCTATATGGCTGTGCGCGAGGACGGGATCGAGCTTTTCGGCTTTGCAACCGTAGATGAGCTCGCCGCTTTTAAGCTCCTCATCGGCGTTTCGGGAGTAGGCCCTAAGGTCGCAGTTTCTATACTTTCTCTCTTAACCCCCCAAAAATTCACTGCCGTCGTTTGCTCTGAGGACAAAAAAACTCTCGGCAAAGCAAGCGGTGTCGGCGCAAAAACCGCGGCAAGGATCATTCTTGAGCTTAAAGACAAGATGACGGGCTGCGTATTTACAGACAGCGATATGAATTCCGATGTTGCCGCAGCCGAGGTCAATTCCTCCGAGCTTTCCGATGCTCTTGATGCACTTTCCGTGCTCGGCTTTTCAAGAGCCGATGTTATGGTTGCAATACGCGGACTTGATACCGCCTCGATGAATGCGGAAGATATTATTAAAGCCGCCATGAAAAAATTAGTGAAAGGTTAAGGACTGAGCGATGTTTGATGATGAACTCGATTTTGAAAACCGAATAACCAGCACGTCCTATACGCCTGCTGACGGAGATATTGAAACATCTTTGCGTCCGAAATCACTTGATGAATACGTGGGTCAGGACAAAGCAAAGGAAAATCTGAAAATATATATCGAAGCGGCAAAGGGGCGCGGAGAATCGCTTGATCACGTCCTTTTATACGGCCCTCCGGGACTTGGAAAGACCACGCTTTCTTATATAATTGCAACCGAAATGGGCGTAAATATCAGGATCACTTCCGGCCCGGCAATAGAAAAGCAAGGCGATCTTGCCGCACTTCTTTCAAATCTCAACGAGGGCGACGTGCTGTTCATAGATGAGATCCACAGACTTTCAAGATCGGTCGAGGAGATACTTTATCCTGCAATGGAGGACTTTGCGCTTGATATTATCATCGGCAAAGGCCCTGCTGCGCGAAGCATAAGAATAGACCTTCCGAAATTCACGCTTATAGGAGCAACCACTCGCTCAGGTCAGCTCACCGCTCCCCTGCGTGACCGCTTCGGAGTGATTTTAAAGCTCGAGCTTTACACCCCCGAGGAGCTTGCCGCGATCGTGACAAGAAGCGCATCTATACTCGGAATTGAGATTGATGAGGACGGCGCTTACGAGATCGCCTCACGCTCCCGCGGTACTCCGCGTATCGCCAACAGACTGTTAAAGCGCATACGGGACTACGCGCAGGTCAAGGGCAACGGAAATATCGACCTCAAGATAGCATGCTATCTTGAGGTCGATATTTCCGTTGC